>CAYUBZ010000107.1:4462-7555 GCA_964443205.1 uncultured Hyphomicrobium sp.
GCGGCGCCGGAAAGATAAGCGGCCAGGCGCGACTTGAGATCCTCGGCCACGGTCTGCGCGGCGCGGTCCTCCGCCTCGTTGCGGGCGCGCACGTTGGAGAAGACCGAATCGAAGCGCTGGAAGGCGGTGCGTCCGTAGCTGGTGCCCTCGAGCGCGATCGTCCGGTCGTCGAGCCTCACGAGCCTGAAGCTGGCGTTGAGATTGTAGACGCTGCCCGAGGAGTTGCCGTCGATCTGCACCAGCGTGGCGGAGATCGATTCCGTCAGCACGATCTCCAGCCGGTAGGTGGGCTGCCAGGCCGCGTTGCCGCCGCCGGTCGCTTGAAAGATCAGCTCGTTGCGCAAGCGCTGGCCGACGCGGCCGGGGATCGGCGCGACCTCCATCTTGGCGAGCTTCTCGTTGACGTCGGAGCCGATGAGGGCCGAGGAGGCATAGAGCGGGCGGAAGCCTGAATCGCCGCAGCCGGCCGCGAGCATGGGCACTGCGGCACACGCCAACGCAACCCATAATGCCGATCGGCGCCTAGCAGCGCGCATCGAGCGCCCCCAGTGTTTCGTCCTCACCCGACGACATTCACGATCCTCTGCGGCACGACGATGACCTTTTTCACCGCGCGCCCCTCCAGGGCACGCAAAACCGGCTCAAGGCTCAAGGCCGCCGCCTCGATCTCGTCGGTGCCAGCCGTGCGAGCAATCGTGAGCTCGTCCCGCCGCTTACCGTTCACCTGTACGGCAATGGTGATCGTATCGTCAACGAGCAACGCCGGCTCGGCTTGGGGCCACGGCTGATTGGCCAGCAATGTGTTGTATCCGAGCCGCGCCCAGCATTCCTCGGCCAAATGCGGCATCATGGGCCCGATCATCTGGACCAAGAACTCCAGCGCCTCCCGCAGCGCCCAGGGGAAGCCGTCCCCCGATTTGCCCTCCGCACGGCCCAGGGCCGAGCCCAGAACATTTGTGAACTCGTAGACGTTGGCCACCGCCACGTTGAACCGCAGGCCTTCGATGGCGCGGGCCACCTGGTCCAGCGCCTTGTGGGCGGCGCGGCGCAGGGCGTCCGCCTCCGGCCCGAACGCCTTTGGCCGGGGTGCCCCCTTCTTGCCGCACAGGTCCGCGCCCTGATCGATGAGCCGCCAGATGCGCTGCACGAAGCGGCGCGCGCCGTCCACGCCCACGTCGGTGTAGATGACGTCGCGTTCGGGCGGGCTGTCGGAGAGGACGAACCAGCGGGCGACGTCGGCCCCGTACTCGTTGACGAACTCCTCCAGATCGACGGTGTTCTTGCGCGACTTCGACATCTTCACGATGGGACCGATCGTGACCGGCTCGCCAGTTGCCACCTCGATCCCCGAGCGCGTCGCGCCCTCGCCCTCGACCCGCACCTGGCCCGGCAGCAGCCAGCGGCCGCGCTTCGACTTGTAGGTCTCGTGCGTCACCATGCCTTGCGTGAACAGTGCGGCGAACGGCTCGCGCACGTTCTGGTTCAGCTTGAGGTGGCCGGTGTCGCACAGGACGCGCGTGAAGAAGCGCGAGTAGAGCAGGTGCAGGATCGCGTGCTCGATGCCGCCGATGTACTGGTCGACGGGCAGCCAGTAGGCAGCGGCTTGCTTGTCGACGGGCGTCTTCGCGTGCGGGCCGGTGAAGCGCACGAAGTACCAGGAGCTGTCGACGAAGGTGTCCATGGTGTCGGTCTCGCGCACCGCGTCGCCGCCGCACTTGGGACACTTGACGTGCTTCCAGGTCGGATGGCGGTCGAGCGGATTGCCGGGCTTGTCGAAGGTCGCGTCCGCGGGCAGCGTCACCGGCAGCTCGGCGTCGGGCACCGGCACGACGCCGCACTCGGCGCAGTGGATCACCGGGATCGGGCAGCCCCAGTAGCGCTGGCGCGAGATGCCCCAGTCGCGCAGGCGGTAGTTCACCTTGCGTTTGCCGACCGGCTTCTTGGCGAGCTTCGCCTTCTCCAGGCGCTTTGCCGTCTCCTCGAAGGCTTCGCTGGTCGACATCCCGTCGAGGAAGCTCGAGTTGATCATGGTGCCGTCGCCGTCGAAGGCCTTGTCCTTGATGGCGAACGTTGCCGCGTCCTCGCCGGGCGGCAGGATCACGGGCGCGAAGGGCAGCTCGTACTTCCTCGCAAAGTCGAGGTCGCGCTGATCGCCGGAGGGGCAACCGAAGATCGCGCCGGTGCCGTAGTCCATCAGAATGAAGTTGGCGACATAGACCGGCAGCGTCCAGCTCTTGTCGAAGGGATGCACGGCGCGGATGCCTGTATCGAAGCCTTGCTTCTCTGCGGTCTCCAGCTCGGCGACGGACGTGCCCACGTGGCGGCATTCCTCGCAGAAGGCCGCAAGCTCCGGGTTGCTCTCGGCCGCCGCCTTGGCGAGCGGATGATCGGGGGCGAGTGCCACGAAGGCGGCACCGAACAACGTGTCGGGCCGCGTGGTGTAGACCTCCACCTCGTTTAAGCCCTTCGGGGCGGTCGTCTTGTCGAGCGCGAAGCGCACGAGCAGACCTTCGGAGCGGCCGATCCAGTTGGCCTGCATCAGGCGCACCTTCTCGGGCCACCTCTCGAGCGTCTCCAGAGCCTCCAGCAGCTCGTCGGCATAGGCGCTGATCTTGAAGAACCACTGGGTCAGCTCGCGCAGCTCCACCAGCGCGCCCGAGCGCCAGCCGCGCCCATCGATCACCTGCTCGTTGGCGAGCACGGTGTGGTCGACGGGATCCCAATTGACTTTCGACGACTTGCGGTAGGCGAGGCCCTTTGCCAGCATGTCGAGGAAGAGCTTCTGCTGATGGCGGTAGTAGTCCGGCGAGCAGGTCGCGAACTCGCGCGACCAGTCGAGCGACAGCCCCATCGATTTCAGCTGCTGGCGCATGGTCTCGATGTTCTGCTGCGTCCACTTGGCGGGATTGACCTTGTTCTCCATGGCGGCGTTCTCGGCCGGCATGCCGAAGGCGTCCCAGCCCATGGGGTGCAAGACGTTAAAGCCCTTGGCCCGCTTGTAGCGGGCAAAGACATCGCCCATGGTGTAGTTGCGCGAGTGGCCGACGTGGATGCGCCCCGAGGGGTAGGGGAACATCTCGAGCACGTAGCACT
>CAYUBZ010000108.1:0-7550 GCA_964443205.1 uncultured Hyphomicrobium sp.
GAAGATATAGCGCTCGCCGTTGCGCTGGTACTCGTGCTCGACGTTGTGCCGGAACGCTTGCGGGCTGCCGAACTCGTCGACGATCACCGAGTGGTCGATGACGAGATCGACGGGAACGAGCGGGTTGATCTTCTGCGGGTCGCCGCCGAGGCTCTTCATGCCGTCGCGCATGGCGGCGAGATCGACGACCGCCGGCACGCCGGTGAAGTCCTGCATGAGCACGCGCGCGGGGCGGAAGCCGATCTCCTTGCCGGCCTTGCCCTTGTCGTCGACCCAGGCCGCCAGCGCCTCGATGTCGGCCTTGGTGACCGAGCGGCCGTCCTCGTTCCGCAGCAGGTTCTCCAAAAGGACCTTCATCGAGAAGGGCAGCTTGGAGACGCCTTTGAGGCCGTTCTTTTCGGCCAGGGGAAGCGAATAGTAGACATAGTCCTTCCCGCCGGAGGTGAGGACCTTGCGGCACTTGAAGCTATCGAGCGAAACCGTCTCTACGTCCTTCAAGGCGGCATCTCCTTTAATTCGTGGCCCTGCGCCCGCGCTAACCTTGCCGGTTGCGCGGCGCGGGATGGCGCTGATTAGCGCTGGCGTCGGTGGAAGCGTGCCTCTTATATAGGCCGTCGGCTCTCGAGGCCAGCGAGCGACCGTTGCCGGCATCTTGCGGGATTTTCCCTGCGCTTCGCCAGAGCATTCTTCCACGCGGATGATCAAGAGCTGTGCAGCTCGTTGCTGAAAATCTAATCTTGAGCCGCGCGGGGCGGGCCGTCATCGACGGGCTTTCCTTTCGCTTGGACGCGGGGCAGGCGCTGATTTTGACCGGGGCCAACGGGTCGGGCAAGACGACGCTTCTGCGCGCGCTTGCAGGCTTCCTGGCTCCCGCTTCCGGCGCGATCCACTTCGAGAGAGTTCCCGACGAGCGCGCGCCGGCTGAGCTCGTGCACTTCGTCGGGCATCAGGACGGCATCAAGACGCACCTGACGGTCAAAGAGAACTTGGCCTTCTGGGCGGCGTACCTCGGCGGCTCGCCCCCGCTTCTCGGGCCCGCGCTGGAGCGTTTCGCGCTCGAGCCCCTCGCCGACATCCCGGCGGGCTATTTGTCGGCCGGCCAGAAGCGACGCCTCGCGCTCGCCCGCCTCGCGGTGGCGCCGCGCCCCGTGTGGCTGCTCGACGAGCCGACCGTGTCGCTCGATGCCGCCGCGGTCGCACTCCTCATCGCGGCCATCGAGGTCCACGTTGCGGGCGGCGGGCTTGCGGTGATCGCGACACACGTGGCGCTGCCGCTCGCCGGCACCCAGGAGATCCGGCTCGGGCCGGCGGAGGATGCCGAATGAGCGGCGCCTTCCTCACACTCGTTGTCCGCGATCTCCGCCTCGCCGTGCGCCAGGGCGGTGCGCTCGGCACCGCGCTCGGCTTCTACATGATCGTGGTGACGCTGCTGCCCTTGGGCCTCGGGGCGGATCTCAATCTTCTGTCGCGCATCGCTCCGGGCGTCCTGTGGATCGCGCTTCTATTGTCCGCACTTCTGTCGCTGCCGCGCATGTTCGGGGCCGACTACGAGGACGGCTCGCTCGACATCTTGGCGACGGGTACGCTGCCGTTGGAGCTCGTCGCCGCCGCCAAGGCGTTGGCGCACTGGATCTCGACCGGCATTCCCCTGACGCTGCTGGCGCCGGTGCTCGGCATCCTGCTCAACCTGGAGATCGGCGCCTATCCGCTGCTGGTGGCGACCATGCTGGTGGGAACGCCGGCCGTGAGCTTCATCGGCGCGGTGGGGGCCGCGCTCACGTTGAGATCACACCGCGGCGGTCTGCTGATCGCGCTTCTGGTGCTGCCGCTCTACGTGCCGACGCTCGTTTTCGGCATGGCGGCGATCGGCGCGCTGCTGGGACCGGGGAGCGCCGCGCCACCCTTCCTCATCCTCACCGCGATCTCGCTGGCGGCGGTGATTCTGGGGCCGATTGCGGCGGCGGCGGCGCTGAGGGCGCAGATGCAGTGACAGGCAGGGGGCATTAGGCATTAGGCAATAGGTAGCAACGGTAAACGGAACTGTTGCCTATTGCCTATTGCCTCTAGGTTTGCGCTCAATCAATTGCACTTGTCCGCCCGACCCCTTAGATCAGTTCCAATGCAGACCGCCGCACAGCGCCTCGCCAACCCGACCCGGTTCATGGAGCTTTCCGCCCGCGCACTGCCGTGGGTGGCGGGGTCTGCGGCCGCGGTCATCGCCTATGGGCTCTACCTGAGCTTCTTTGACTCGCCGCCCGACTATCAGCAGGGCGAGACCGTCCGCATCATGTACATCCACGTGCCCTCGGCATGGGTGGCGATGGCGGCCTACGCGTTCATCGCCGTCTCCGCGTTCGGGCTCCTCGTGTTCCGTCATCCCTTGGCCGACGTCTCCGCCAAGGCCGCAGCCCCGCTGGGAGCGGCTTTCACTTTTCTGGCCCTCGTCACGGGATCGCTGTGGGGGCGCCCCACGTGGGGAACCTATTGGGTGTGGGATGCGCGGCTCACCTCGGTGCTGATCTTATTCTTTCTCTATCTCGGTCTCATTGCGCTCCGCTCCTCGATCGAGGACGAGACGCTGGCCGCCAAGCTCACGGCCATCCTCGCCCTGGTCGGCGTGGTGATGCTGCCGGTGATCAAGTTCTCTGTCGAGTTCGGCAACACGCTGCATCAGGGCGCGAGTGTCTTGAAGGCCGGCGGCTCCTCGCTCGATCCCGCTATGCTGCTCCCGCTCATGGTGATGGCGGTGGGTTACACGCTGCTGTTCATCGCGCTGCACTTGAAGGCCATGCGCAACGAGGTCCTGCGCCGGCGCGTCAAGGCCTTGCAGATGGCCGAGGTGGAGCGCGCCCAGGCCGGCCGGCTCGCGGCGGCGGAGTAGGGCATCATGGACCTCGGACCCCACGCAGCCTTCATCTGGTCGGCCTACGGCATTACCGTGCTGGTGCTCGCGGTCCTCATCGCCTGGCTCGTGCTGGATGGGCGCGAGCAGCAGCGCCGGCTTGACGATTTCGCCAAGCGCGGCGTGACCCGGCGCTCCAGCCGCACAAGCGCGACGTCGCGTTCATAAGTTTCAGAAGGTCGCCCGTTGCATGCCAGAGCCTGTCGAGCATAAGGGGAGCCCGCCGGACGCTGCACCGCGGCCGAAGCTCGCTCTGCAATGGGTCATCATCCCGGTGCTCGTCTTTGCGGCGCTGGTGGCGATCTTCGCCGTTGCCCTGACGACGGGCGATCCCTCGAAGCTTCCCTCCGCCCTGATCGGCAAGCCCGTGCCGGTGACCGAGTTCCCCGCGCTCGCAGGGCTGACAGACAAGGGCCAGGCGGTGCCGGGCTTTGCCAGCGCGGCGCTCGCCGACGGCTCAGTCAGCGTGGTGAACTTCTGGGCGTCGTGGTGCACGGAGTGCGCTGCAGAGCAGGACCTTCTGCTGGCGCTCAAGGCCAGGACCGGGGTGCCGCTTTACGGCGTCAACTACAAGGACGAGCCGACAGCCGCGCGCCGCTTTCTCGGGCGTTACGGCAACCCGTTCCAGGCGGTCGGGACGGATAACAGCGGCCGCAGCGCCATCGAGTGGGGCGTCTACGGCATGCCCGAGACGTTCGTCGTCAACGGCCGCGGCGAGATCGTGTTCAAGCACGTGGGCGCCATCACGCCTCAGTCGCTGGCAACGCAGCTCATTCCCGCCATCGAAGGCGCGCGCAAGACGGCGGCCTCCGGCAGCTGACCTGCCAACAACGCTCCGCTCCTGCGCCCTACAGCGCGTAGAACTCGCCGGTGGTCTCGTTCAGCGCCGAAAGCTGGCCCGTGGCGATGTCGAAGTAGGCCCCGTGCAGGCCGATCCGGCCTTTGGCCTCCAACTCCTGCAGGAAGGGAAACGTCCGCAGGTTCTTGAGCGAGGTCTTGATGCCCTCCCGCTCCAGCGCCGTGATCATGTCCTTGCGTGCAGCACCCTGGTGGCTCGCCAGCACCCTGAGCCGCGCCGACTCCAGCATCGACATCCACTTGGTGATGAATTGGCCTTCGGTCTCCCGCGCCGCCTCGCGGTCGAGCGCCGCCTTCACGCCCCCGCAGCCCGAATGGCCCATGATGACGAGGTGCTTGACCCGCAAGTTGAGTACGGCGAACTCGATGGCAGCCGAGACGCCATGATAGGTGCCGCCCGTCTCGAAGGGCAGGATCAGGTTGGCGACGTTTCGCATGACGAACAATTCGCCCGGCATGGCGGAAAAGATCGTCTCCGGGTCGACGCGGCTGTCACAGCACGACACGATCATCACGTCGGGGGCTTGCCCGTAGGCGGCGAGCTCCTCGTACTGCTCGGCGTGCGGGATGAAGTGGCGGTACTTGAAGCGCCGGTAGCGGTCGCTCAGGAGCTCGGGAAACTGTGTCATGGATCGTTTGCGGCGGAGGGTTTTACGGAGACGACGGCGGGCGTCACGCGGCTCAGGACGAGGTAGCCAATGGTTGCGGACACGATCGAGCCGAGCAGCACGCCGATGCGGATCTCGGCGGCGCGATCGGCGTCGACGAACGCCAGCATGCCGATGAAAAGGCTCATGGTGAAGCCGATGCCGCCCAGGATCGACACGCCGAACAACTGCGGCCAGGTGGCGCCCTCCGGCTTGCCGGCGAGCTTCATTTTGATGGCGGCGAACGAGAACCCGAAGATGCCGACCGGCTTGCCGATGACGAGCCCCGCCGCGATGCCCATGGGGATCGCGCTCACGATCTTCTCCAGCGTCATGCCGGCGAGCGAGACGCCGGCGTTGCCGAAAGCAAACAGCGGCAGCACGCCGAACGTGACCCAGGGATGCAACGCCTCCTCCAACCACACCAGCGGGCTCTGCGTTTTCCCCTTGGGCACGGTGAGCGGGATGGCAAGCGCGGTTACCACGCCCGACAGCGTGGCGTGCACGCCGGATTTGAGCACGCACAACCAGATGAACAGCCCGACCAGGGCATAGGGCGTAATGCTGGTAACGCCGCGCATATTCAGGATGAAGAGCACGGCGATGCCCAGGGAGGCAAGGCCGAGGGCCGCCAGCGACAGGTCCGAGGTGTAGAAGAAGGCGATGATGATGATGGCGCCGAGGTCGTCGATGATGGCGAGCGCCAGCAGGAACACCTTGAGGGACGTCGGCACGCGCGGACCGAGCAGGGCGAGCACCCCGACGGCGAAGGCAATGTCGGTGGCGGCGGGAATGGCCCAGCCGTGCAGCGCAATGTCGTCGGTCCAGTTGATGGTCGAATAGATGAGCGCCGGCACCATCATGCCGCCGAGGGCGGCGATGAGGGGAAGTGCCGCCTGCTTGGTCGTCGACAGCTCGCCGACCATCAGCTCGCGTTTGATCTCGAGACCGACCAGGAAGAAGAAGATGGCCATCAGGCCGTCGTTGATCCACAGCAAGAGCGGCTTGTCGACCATGATGGCGCCGACGCCGATCGTCACCGGCGTCTCCAGGAGGCCGTCATACAGCCAGCTTGCGGGCGAGTTCTGCAGGATGAGGGCGAGCAAGGCCGCGCCGAGCAGCACGATTCCGCTCGCTGCGTCGTGCTGCATGAACGCGAGGGCGCCGCTGAACCGCTGGTTGATCGTCTTCCTGGTCGTTGCCATCCGGCTCTTTAGCCTCCTCGCCCGCAAAAATCGTCCAACCAACCGATATCAGATCGCCGCCGTCGGCAAGGGCCGGGCCCCCACCCAGATCTCTGCCGCACCCGCAAGCGACAATTCGTCCCGGCCGGCGCTCGTCGCGATGCTGGCCCCAACCGCAGCGACTGCCCGGCCGAGGGCGGCGTCGGCGCCTAGTCCGTTGAGGACATGCCCCAAGTAGAGGGCCGCCAGCAAGTCACCTGTGCCATGCGGGGCCATTGCCCGTCGAGGCACAAAACAGGCCCGCGCCGTTGTTTCGCCGATGAGCAGCGTCGCGAGCGTATCATCGCCAGCGGGGACCGACGTGGCGAGGACTTCCGGAACCCCCAGCGTACGCGCGGCGCCGACGGCGGCTTCAGGCGAGTCGACGGGCGTGTCCGTGAGCAACGACAACTCGAACCCATTGGGCGTGGCGATATCGCATTGGGGCAGCAGCCGCTCTGCGATCGCAGCCGGCACCGCTGCGTCGAGAAAGAGCCCCTTGGGCGCGTCGCCGAACACGGGATCGCACACGATGAGTGCTGCCGAATTGGCGGCGCGCACGCGCTCAACAGTCCTGGCGGCCGTTTTGACGTGCGCCTTGGTAGGCAGGTAGCCGGTCAGCATGGCGTCCGTGCCAGCGAGCCACCCGTTGGCATCGAGCGCATCGACGATCTTCTCCAAATCGACGGGCGCGAGCTCAATGCCGGAGAAGCGTCTGTAGCCTGGGTGATTGGACAGAACGATGGTGGGCAGCGCCACGACCTCATGGCCGAGCGCGTGGAGCGCCGGAACGACGGCGGCAAGCCCGACCGAGCCGAAGGCGACGTGGGAGGAAAGCACGAGGACGCGGGGCATCAGGGGATCCGTTTCGAGTTACGCCACTCATGCCGCACCGCAGGGCCGCCGCCAAGAGCTAGTGTCCCGGTTCTTAAGTTCGCCGAAGTGCGATGCCAGGCAGGAGCGAACTGTGGAGCGAGCCTTGGTGTTCGTGACAGGGCGCGTTATTGTGCGGCGCACAAGCGACGCCCCCGGGGGAGCCCCATGGGCGCTCAAGGGGGAGGCAAGGGATGCACATCCGCCCACGCCGCAGCGTGCTCTACATGCCGGGTGCCAACGAGCGCGCGCTCGAGAAGGCGAAAACGCTCCCCGCCGATTCTCTGATCCTCGATCTGGAGGATTCGGTTGCGCCCGAGGCCAAGGCTTCAGCCCGCGCCAGCGTATGTGCGGCGGTGAAAGCCGGCGGCTACGGGCGGCGCGAGCTCGTCATTCGTCCCAACGCCATCGAGACGCCGTGGGGCATGGACGACTTGCGCGCCGCCGCGAGCGTGGCACCGGACGCAATCCTGGTGCCGAAGGTCTCGCAGCCCGGCGATGTCCTGACGGTGGCGAAGGTTCTCGCCGACATTGGCGCGCCAGCGAAAACGCGGCTGTGGGCGATGATGGAGACCCCGCGCTCGATCCTCAACGTGCGCGAGATCGCGGCGCTGGGCGCCGACCCGGAGAGCCGGCTCGCCTGCCTCGTCATGGGCACCAACGACCTCTTGAAGGAATCGCGGGCCCGTGCGCTCCACAACCGCATCGCGGTGGTGCCCTGGCTCGCCATGTCGCTCGTTGCCGCGCGCGCCTACGGGCTCGACATCCTCGACGGCGTCTACAACGACTACCGCGACGAGGCCGGCTTCTGCGCCGAATGCGAGCACGGCCGCATTCTTGGCATGGACGGCAAGACGCTGATCCATCCCTCGCAGGTCGGGCCCTGCAACGAGATTTTCTCCCCGACCGAGGAGGAGGTGTCCTGGGCGCGCAAGATCATCGCCGCCTTCGAGGCGCCGCAGAACGCGCGCAAGGGCGTCATCACGGTCGAGGGCAAGATGGTGGAGCGCCTGCATCTCGTTCAGGCCAAGCGCACGGTGGCGATCG
>CAYUBZ010000109.1:0-3439 GCA_964443205.1 uncultured Hyphomicrobium sp.
GCCGACGTCGACGGCGCCCACATCCGCACGCTGCTGTTGACGTTCTTCTACCGGCAGATGCCGGAGCTGGTGGAGAAGGGCCACGTCTACATCGCGCAGCCGCCGCTCTACAAGGTGGCGCGCGGTAAGTCGGAAACCTACCTCAAGGACCAGCGGGCGCTCGAGGACTTCCTGATCGATGCCGGGCTGGAGGAGGCGGTGCTCGTTTGCGGCGCCGGCGAGGAGCGGGCCGGCCAGGACTTGCGCGACATTCTCGATCGGGCGCGCGGCATCGTCACGCTCATCGAGGGGCTGCATTCGCGCTATGCCCGCGACGTCGTCGAGCAGGCGGCGATCGCGGGTGCGTTCGACGCGCAGCTCTTGCGCTCGGCTGAAGCGGCCAACGGGATCGCCGACACCGTTGCGGAACGGCTCGACGCCATCGCCGAGGAGACGGAGAAGGGCTGGCAGGGCCGCTTCGGCAACGACGGCTTCCTCTTCAAGCGCGAGGTGCGCGGCGTCACCGAGGCGCACGCCCTCGATTCAGCACTGCTGGGCTCGCTCGATGCCCGCCGTCTCAACGAGCAGCACAAGCATTTGGCCGAGGTCTACGGCACGCCGGCCAAGCTGCGGCGCAAGACCGAGCTGATCGACGTCTTCGGCCCGCGCACGCTGCTCGACGCCATCTACGAGGCCGGACGCAAGGGCGTCACGCTGCAGCGCTACAAAGGTCTTGGCGAGATGAACCCCGAGCAGCTGTGGGAGACGACGCTCGACCGCGAGGCGCGCACGCTGCTGCAGGTGAAGATCGGCGACGCCACCGAGGCAGGAGAGATTTTCTCCAAGCTGATGGGCGACATCGTCGAGCCACGGCGCGAGTTCATCCAGGAGAACGCGCTGCTCGTCGCCAATTTGGACGTTTGATCCGCTCTCCCGCACCACGTCCTTCCGGTAAGTGCCCTGCCGGTGCTAGGCTCGTCCGCGCGGCGCACCCGCCGCCACGTGAAGGGGGACTAGACCCGTGCTGCGTATCCTTTTGTCCACCGGCAATATTCTCTTCTCGCTCGTTCTCGGCGCCCTGCTCATGGCGCTGGTCGCCATCTACTCGCCCGAGACCTTGTCGATGCTTCTCGGCTGGGCGCGCGATCTCAAGTCGCTGATCACCGGCACTTCGCTCGACGCCAAATACAACATCTGGCTCGAGTTGCTGCTCGAGGAGCGCCAGCTCCTGTTCATGGGCTTCACGATCTTCGCGCGGATCCTGCTCAGTCTCGCCATGTACCCGATCGGCCGCTTGCGCCATCGGGCGCCAGCCCGCGCCTATTATGGTTAACCAGCTCTTAGCTGCGTCCCCGTAGGGTCGTTTGCGTGCGTCCGGCAGGGCCGGCGCGCGTGCCGATGCCTGATCGTTTGGGAGCTGCCCATCATGGGGCTGTTGTTTGGCAGGAAACCGCCGCCGCCACCGCCACCGCCGCCGCCCAAGCGAAAGTCGTTTGGCATGCGGGCGCTGCTGCTGGGCCCGCTCTATGCGGCCGCCTTCGGCGGCGTTGGCCTCGGGCTGATGCTCTTCTGGTGCTCGGCGGTCTATCCCGACCCGCTGTCGCTGCGGCCCAAGGACCCGCCGCCCCTCATCCGCATCCTGGCGCGCGACGGCTCGCTGCTCGCCGAGCGCGGCGGAGGCGATGACTACGTTCCGCTCGACCTTCTGCCCCGCCACGTCGCCAATGCGGTGATCGCCACCGAGGACCAGCGCTTCTATGAGCACCACGGGGTGGACCCTTGGGGCCTGTTGCGCGCCACGATCACCAACGTGCGCAGCCGCCGCTTCGTGCAGGGCGGCTCCACGCTCACGCAACAGCTCGCCAAGAACCTCTATCTGACGTCGGACCGCACCTTCGCGCGCAAGCTGGAGGAGCTGGCGCTCGCGATCTGGCTCGAGGCGCGCCTGTCGAAGTCGGATATTCTCGAGCTCTATCTCAACCGCGTCTATCTGGGCAGCGGCGCCTACGGCGTCGATGCGGCGGCGCGGCGCTACTTCGGCAAGCCGGCCCGCAAGCTGACGCTTGCCGAGTCGGCGCTCATTGCCGGGCTCTTGAAGGCGCCCTCGAAATACTCGCCCCTGACGAGCCCGACAGCGGCCCGCGCCCGCGGGCGCGTGGTTCTGGGGCAAATGCTGCGCGCCGGCCTCATCACGGCGGACGCCGAGCGCACGGCCAGCGCGGCAATGTCCCGCGTCGCCCAAGTGAAGCAGGCGGAGACGAGCGGCGCCGAATATGCCGTCGACTACGTGCTCGAGCAGCTCCCTCGCTCGAGCCGGGACGCGGGCCGCGAGATCATCGTGGAGACGACGCTCGATTCCAAGCTGCAAGCGCTTGCATCGACAGTTGTCGAGCAGCACCTCGATGCGCAGGGCGACGCCTTGCGGGCGAGCGAGGCCGCCGTCGTGGTGCTGGATCCCCACGGCGGCATTCGCGCCCTCGTCGGCGGCCGCGGGTACGCAGACAGCCCGTTCAACCGCGCCGTCAAGGCGCACCGCCAACCAGGCTCGGCGTTCAAGCCGTTCGTCTATCTCACCGCCCTTGAGGGCGGCTTCACGCCCGACAGCGTCGTCGAGGATCTGCCGCTCACCGTTGCCGGATGGGCCCCGCGCAACGACAACGGCGAGTATCAAGGCGCGATGACGCTGCGCACGGCGCTGTCGCGCTCGGTGAACACGGTCGCGGTGCGCCTCGCACTCAAGGTTGGGCCAGCGCGCGTTGCGGCCACCGCGCGGCGGCTGGGGATCAAGTCGGCGCTCGGCAAGGACGCCTCTCTGGCCCTGGGGACCTCCGAGGTCTCGCTGCTGGAGCTCACCGGCGCCTACAACGTGCTGGCCAACGGCGGCCGCGAGGCCGAGCCTTACGTGCTCCGCCGCGTCTTCACGCGTCAAGGACGCGTCCTTTATGTCCGCAAAGCACGCCGCCCAAGGCAGCTGGTGGCCCCCGCGAACGTCGGCGCCATGAACGAGATGCTCAATGCCGCGCTCGTCTCGGGCACGGGCCGCCGCGCCGCGCTGCCGCGCCATCCCGCGGCCGGCAAGACCGGGACCTCGCAGAGCTATCGCGACGCCTGGTTCGTCGGCTACACGGGCCATCTGACGACGGGGGTCTGGGCCGGCAACGACGATGGGCTGGCGATGAACCACGTCGTGGGCGGCAGCCTCCCCGCCGAGATCTGGCGGGCGGTGATGCTGGCGGCGCATGAGGGAAAAAGCCCGCGGCCGCTGGCGGGAACGGCGGTGGTGGGCGCGCCTTTGGGGGCACCTCCGAGTGCCCACCCGCCGCAACCGATCGCCGAGGACTTCATCGCCCGCGTCTTGCAGGACCGCCCGACCGCCGTGGGCGATGCGCGCCCGTCTGGTGGCCCGTCTCGTGGCCTCTCTGGCATTCCGCCGGGAATGATGTCCTTGGGCAGTGCCGGC
>CAYUBZ010000109.1:3539-7537 GCA_964443205.1 uncultured Hyphomicrobium sp.
GTCTCGTGGCCTCTCTGGCATTCCGCCGGGAATGATGTCCTTGGGCAGTGCCGGCGCCGACTAGAGGGCGCCCGCCGGTCTCAAGCGCGGCGCTCGACCGGACCGTATTGGTGCAGGTCCAGCCCGTAGAGCTGCAACCAGCCCTTGGCCTCGTTCATCGTCGGCATGGTGCGGGCGACCAGCGTCCAGAACTTCGGCCCGTGGTTCATCTCGGCGAGGTGCGCGACCTCGTGGGCCGCGACGTAGTCGAGGATGCGCGACGGCGCCAGGACCAGGCGCCAGGAGAACGAGAGCACGCCCGTCGTCGAGCACGATCCCCAGCGTGTGGCCTGGTCGCGCACCGCGATGCGCTTTGCTGTGACGCCAAGATTGTGCGCGTGATGGATGACGCGCACATCCAGATCGCGGCGTGCCTCCTCGAAGAGCCAGTCGCGCAACCGTCGCCCGGCGTGCTCGGCGCGGCCGCTGATGCGCAGCTCCGGCAATCCGACGGCGCCCGCTTTCCGCTGCACGACGCGGCCCGGCTCGCGCTTGCCCGTGAAGACGAGCCGATGAAACTCGCCGCGCAACGGTAGCAGCGCGCCGTCGCAGAACGGCACCGGGCGCGGCAAGCTGTTCAGCCGCTCGCGCACCCATTCGATGTTGCGATTGATGAAGGAGCCCGCCTCGCCGAGATCGCATTGCACGGGAAGCGTCACGATGACAGCGCGGCGCGTGCGGCTCACGCGCAAGGTCAATCGTCGCGCTCCGGGATGTCGTCGGACCTCGACGGGACAACCGAGCTCCTCGATGCGTTGACGCTTCGCCAGCGATTCTTTGAACGCCGCGGTCTGCCGCATGGACTCCCTCAAATCCAAGAAGAACGAATTGGTCACCGCTTGCTGACGCTAATGTGCAACACACATGGCTCAGCGAGAGGATCTCTCAAGTAGATGAGTTTCAGGCGCGTTACCAGCGGCAATACGGATCGGCTTGGACAAGGTGGCAACACTGTGGCTGCAACGCCGCGGCCACAATTCGGCATGCTGAGCCGATGCCCGCGCAGGCCGCAGCGTTTGCCTTGCGGCTGCGGCGGCAGGCGCCGATGACAAAGTCGCCCGACATTCTCGCAAGCTAGCGGCGGATGTTGCGCCGCGCTGACAAGTCGATGCGCGCGCCTGCATGGGCGCCTCGCGCGACGGCACTAGAGCACCTTGTCGAGCTTGGCCGTCATGTCTTCCACAGTCGTGGCGGGCGTAAAGTGGGTGACGAAGGCGCCGTCGGGATCCATCAGGTAGATGATCGAGGTGTGGTCCATCCCGTAGTCGCCGGGCGAGTCCGCGTTCGGCACTTTTTTGTAGTAGACCTTGTAGGCCTTGGCGACCGCGGCGATCTCCTCGGGCGTTCCTGTCAGGCCGACGAGCCGCGGGCTGAAGTTCTTGACGTAGGCGGCGAGCTTTTGCGACGTGTCGCGCTCGGGGTCGACGCTGATGAAGATCGGCGTGATGCGATCGGCCTTGGGCCCAAGGTCCTCCAGCGCCGCCGCTATGAGCTGCAGACCGGCCGGGCAGATGTCCGGGCAGGACGTGAAGCCGAAAAAGACCAGCATGTAGCGGCCGCGGTAGTCCTTGTCGGTGACGCGCTTGCCCGTGTCGTCGGTGAGGCTGAAAGGACCGCCGACGAGCGCCTTGCCGCTTGTCACGGGACCCGACGCGGGCAGAAGCGCCTGCCGCGCCCCGGGGAACACGGCAATCGCCGCCGCGGCTCCGATCGCCAGGCCGGCCGCAACGACCAGCAGTGCTCTTGCGTTCATCTGGCGCCCTTCCCTTGGTTTCTGGCCCTGGTTTCTGGCTCCGGCTTCTGGACGTTGTACTTGGCTATTATATTTGGCCTTTATATCTGAGCCGCACTTAAGCCTGCACAGCTACGGGCGCAACTCGATGCGGCGGTGCCCTATTGTCGCGCCGTGCTAACCTTGGGCGGCGCCACAGCGGTTAAGGATTCTTTGGATTGCAAAAGGTCTTTCGAGCCGGAAAGCACGTTCGCGTTCTCGTCGATCCGGTCGACAGCCGGCTTCGACTGCACACGATCATGCGGCTGCGCTGGATCGCCGTGCTCGGCCAGCTGGTGGCAATCTGCGTCGTGTTCTTCGGGATGGGCTTCCAGCTTCCCATCGGCGCCTGCCTCACGGTCATCGCGCTCTCGGCCTGGCTCAACGTCTTTCTGGCGATCTCATACCCGTCCCGGCACCGGTTGGGCGTGCGCTTCGCCACGTGGCTGCTGGCCTACGACATCGTGCAGCTCGCCACGCTGCTGTATCTCACCGGCGGCATCGACAATCCCTTCACCATGCTGGTCGTGGCGCCGGTCACGGTCTCCGCCGCGACGCTTCCCTTGCGCAATACGATCGCGCTTGGTCTGCTGGCGCTCGCCACCACCGGTCTGCTCGTTGTCTGGCACTGGCCGCTGCCGTGGTACGACGGCATCCCCTTCGAGCTGCCGCTGATCTACAAGCTCGGCACCTTCGCGGCCGCCTGCGCGTGCACGACGTTTCTTGCCCTCTACGCATGGCGGCTCACCAAAGAGTCGCGGCAGATGTCGGCGGCACTCGCGGCCACCGACCTCGTGCTCGCGCGCGAGCAGAGGCTGCACGCGCTCGATGGGCTGGCGGCGGCGGCCGCGCACGAGCTCGGAACGCCCTTGTCCACCATCGCCGTCGTGACCAAGGAGCTCGAGCACGAGATCGGACCCGACAGCCCGCTCAGCGAGGACATCGGGCTGTTGAAGAGTCAGGCACAACGCTGCCGCGAGATCCTGCAGAAGCTGACTCTGCATCCCGGCGAGCAGGACCCCTTGCATGCGCGCGTCAGCGTGCGCGCCATGCTCGAGGAGGCAGCCGCTCCCTACCGCTCCGAGCGGATCGACATCGCGATCACCGCGGGGCCGGCGGGCGAAAGGTCGGTCGCGGGACGTTCCGAGGCGGTGGTGGAGCGCCTGCCCGGCGTCATCTATGGGCTCGGCAACATCATCGAGAATGCCACCGACTTCGCTGCGGCGAAGGTCGAGATCAGCGCGGAATGGAACGCTGCCACGATGGTCGTGACCATCACCGATGATGGTCCGGGCTTTCCCGCCGAGGTCATGGACAACATCGGCGAGCCTTACGTTACGACGCGGCCGGTCGAAGCCGACAAGGCGAGCCAAACCGACGACGTGGCGTCCACCGGGCTCGGGCTCGGCTTCTTCATCGCCAAGTCGTTGCTCGAGCGCTCAGGCGCCACGGTGAGCCTCGGCAATCGCCCAGGCCCGCAAACGGGCGCCATCGTCCGCGTGAGCTGGCCGCGGGCGTTCATCCTCAGTCAGCCTAGATTGTAGGCGCAACAACAAGGCCGCGCCCAGGGTTTGCCGGGGAAAGTCCGGCTAAGCCGGCGTTGACAAAAACTCCATCTTCAGGCTGACAAAGCTGCCACAAAGTGCCAATTTGCGCGTTGCAAACCTGCAACCCGGCTCGCCGCTGTGCCGACCGCCCGGTGGCGAGAGCGGCTGGCAAGCCGCTCTTTTGCACCAGGAGGCCTTGTGGAGTCGAACGACGCGGCGTCAGACCCCGGAGTGGCCGGAGGAACAATGAGCGAGACCGAAGACCTTTCCTTCCGACAGGACGAGCTGCCCGAGGATCGCTCGCTCGTCATCGTCGATGACGACCGCGCATTCCTGCAGCGCATCGTCAGGGCGATGGAGTTGCGCGGCTTCGAGGTCAGGGGCGGCCACTCGGTGGCGGAAGGCATCGAGCTGATCCGCGCCAAGGCGCCGGCCTTCGCCGTGGTCGACATGCGGCTGGAGGACGGCAACGGTCTCGACGTCATCGCCGAGCTCTCGCGCCTGCGCCCCGACGCGCGCGCCATCGTGCTGACCGGATACGGCAACATCGCCACCGCCGTCACCGCGGTGAAGCTTGGCGCCGTCGACTACCTCGCCAAGCCCGCCGACGCCGACGACGTGACGGATGCGCTGCTGGCGCC
>CAYUBZ010000110.1:0-7533 GCA_964443205.1 uncultured Hyphomicrobium sp.
CCGAAATATTCCAAATGCACCGGCTCCACCGTCGTAACGACCGCAACATGCGGCCGCACCAGTTTTGTGAGCGGCGTGATCTCGCCGGCATGGTTCATGCCGATCTCGAACACGCCGTAGCGCACGTCCGCCGGCATGCGGGCAAGCATCAGCGGCACACCCCAGTGGTTGTTGAATGACTTTTCCGCGGCATGCGTCGCGCCGACGCGGGCAAGGCAGGCCCGCAAAGCCTCCTTGGTTCCCGTCTTGCCGACGCTTCCCGTGACGGCAACGATGCGCGCGCTCCCGCGGCTCCTTGCGGCGCGCGCAATGCCGCGCAAGCCGTCGAGGGGCGCCTCCACCCGCAGCAGCGCGCCGTCGGAGGACTGACGTGAATATCCTTTTTCGACGATTGCGGCGGCGGCACCTTTCTCGAAGGCACCCGGCACGAACGCATGGCCGTCGCGGGCATCGCGCAACGCCACGAACACCTCGCCGGGAACAAGCGTGCGCGTGTCGATGGAGAACCCGGTTATGGGACCAGCCGGCGCGCCGTCCGCCGTGCCCTCGGCGGCCCGCACCAGCTCCTCCCACGTCCATAGCGCGTTGGTCATACCGTCAGCCAGATCCCAATGCCTTGCGAACCTCCTCGTGATCGGAGAAGGGCAGCACCTTGTCGCCCACGATCTGACCGGTTTCGTGACCCTTGCCAGCGACAACCAGGACATCGCCCTTGCCGAGCATGCCAACGCCTTCGCGAATGGCCTCGGCGCGATCGCCGATCTCGCGCGCACCGACCGCCCCGGCCAGGATCTCGGCACGGATCGCCTGGGGGGCCTCTGTGCGCGGGTTGTCGTCGGTGACGATCACCACGTCGGCCTTGTCGACCGCGATCGCACCCATGAGCGGACGCTTGCCTTTGTCACGGTCACCGCCGCAGCCCATAACGCAGATCAGCTTGCCGGCAGCGAAGGGACGCAGCGCGCCGAGCACGGCGGCCAGCGCCTCCGGTTTATGCGCATAGTCGACGACGGCGAGCCCGCCATCCGCCTCGCCGACGATCTCGAGCCGCCCACTCACGCCCTTGAGACTTTGCAGGCCCGGGAGCACGCGACCAGCCGACTCGCCGACCGCAATTGCGAGTCCTGCCGCGACGAGCGCATTCGAAGCTTGATATTCGCCCAGCAGCGGCAAGCGCACGTCGAAGACGCGCCCCTCGTGGCCGACGGACATGCGCTGCGCGAAACCCTCGCGCACCAGCCGTTCGAGTTTCAGGTCCGTTCCCGCGCGGCCCACCGTCAGGACGCGCCGACCGCTCTCGGCTGCCACCGCAATCACCTTGTCGGCTTCGTCGCCGTCGGCGTTGACGACGGCGGTCGCCTCCGGCGGCAGCAGCTCCGAGAACAGCCGCAGCTTGGCCGCCAGGTACAATTCCATCGTGGGGTGATAGTCGAGATGATCACGGCCGAGGTTGGTGTAGGCAGCAGCCTTGAGCCTGACGCCGTCGAGCCGATGTTGATCGAGACCGTGGGAGGACGCCTCGAGCGCCACGTGCGTCACGCCGGCGGCAGCAAGCTCGGCCAGCGTCTCGTGCAGGGAGACGGGATCAGGCGTCGTCAACGCGCCATAGACGTTGCCGTCGGGTTTGACGAGACCAATGGTGCCGAGCGACGCGCTCGCGTGTCCGAGCGAGGCAAAGATCTGGCGCGTGAAATCCGCGACCGATGTCTTGCCGCTGGTGCCGGTAACCGCGACGATGGTCTCGGGCTGGGCCACGAAGAAGCGCGCCGCCATCAGCGCCAGCGCCCGACGCGGCTCCTCGGCGCGCAAGACGGGAACCGTTGCAACGTCGCCGACGTCGGTTTGCGCCCCCACCAGCACCGCGACGGCACCCTTCGCGATGGCATCGGCGATGAAGCTCGCGCCGTCGGCTTTGGTTCCCGCGATGGCCACGAACAGAAAACCCGGGCGCACGCGCCGGCTGTCGGCGGAAATACCGGTGACCTCGAGGCTTCCGGCGTCCGCCGGAGCCGTCGCGTCGGCCCCTATGAGGGAGGAGAGGAGCATGGGGCTCTAGGGCCTATATCGCTGGACGCTTTAGGGATCGCGTCATCGAGCTTCATATTTTGCAGGCGCGGTGCCGTCAAACGCCACGCCGGGAGCCCGTGCCGCAGCGGCATCGGGCAGCATACCGAGCACGGGCCCGATGCGCGCGATGATACGGGCCGCCGTGGGCGCCGCATTCAAGGCCGCAAGCACCTCGCCGCGGGCCGCCTCGGTCGGTTTCGGCTCGAACAGCAAAACCAGCACCAAGTACTTGGGCTGATCCATGGGAAAAGCCGCGAGGAAGGAGGAGATGACCGCCCGCTCGCGATAGCCGCCCACGCCGGGGATCTCCGCAGTGCCCGTCTTGCCGCCGACCGAGTAGCCGGGAACGTCGGCGCGCTTGCCGGTGCCGGCGGGGTCGGTCACGTTGCGGCGCATCAACTCCCCAACGAGGGCGCTCGTCGTGGGCTGGATCAGCGCCACACGCGCGCGCCCGGCATCGGCGGGAAGCTTGACGAAGGTCGGCAGCACGCGGTTGCCGCCATTGACGAGAGCGCCGGCCGCTGCCGCGAATTGCAGCGGCGCAACCGCGAGCCCGTGGCCGTAGGCGACGGTCATGGTCTCGATCTCTCCCCACTGCTCCGGCACTTGCGGGGCGGCGACCGGCCCGGCCTCCGTCTTCATGGGATCGAGCAGCTGCAGCCGCCGCAGAAACGCCTGCATGCCTTGTGGCCCCGCCAGCAACGCCAACTTGGCCGCGCCGATGTTGGAGGAGTGAATGAAGATCTCGGCGACCGACAGCGGCCGGCCGAGAGGATGCATATCCCTGATGGTGAAGCGGCCGGCGGCGAGCGGCTCGCGCACGTCGACCTGGGTGCCGAGCGTCGCCAGCCCGTCGTCGAACGCCATGGCAACGGTCACCGTCTTGAAAACGGACCCGAGCTCGAAGGTGCTGCCGGCGACCTTGTCGATCCGCGACGGATCGAGGCTCATGCTGGGATGCGCGGGATCGACCTCGGGAAACGACGCGGACGCCAGCACTTCACCCGTACCGACGTCGAGCACGATACCGGCCGCCCCTTGCGCCTGATAGCGCGCAATCGCACTCGCCAGCTCGGTCTCCACCGCGTGCTGCACGCCGATATCGAGCGATAGGCGCACGGGCGCGCGCTCGGCCAGCGTTGCGCCCTGCACCGCCTCGACGCCGACCACCTCGTCGACGTAGCGCTCCATGCCGGCGACGCCTCTGTTGTCGATGTTGACGTAACCCAGCACGTGGCCGGCGAGCGTGCCGCCGGGATAGGCGCGCCGCAATTCGCGGCGGAAGTCGAGCCCCGGCAGGCCGAGGTTGTGAACCTCTTGCGCCGTCTTGGGGGAGAGCCCGCGCCGGATCCACACGAAGCGGCGCGTGCGGTCGGCAAGGTCGTCGCGCAGCGCGGCGCGGTCGAGGTCGGGAAAGATGGTGCCAAGCTTTTCGACAATCTCATCGCGGTCGAGAACGTGTGCGGGGTCGGCAAACAGCGAGTACGCCTCGACGTCGGTCGCGAGCAGCCGCCCGTGGCGGTCGACGATGTCCGGCCGGGCAAAACTTTCACCGACAGTCTCGCTGAGCGTGGAGGTGATCTCGTACTGCCCCGACAGTGCGAGACGCACGAGCTGGGCGGCGACCGCGGCGAAGGCCAGCAGGACCACCAGCATTGCAATCAGTGTTCGCAGGGGACCATTGGCGCGTGCCTGGCGGGTCGTGCCAGGCCCGGGCGGCTCCATCCGCTGCGGCGAAGCGCCGACGCGCATTTCAATCACCCTTGTCCGACAGAGAACCGATGTCCGGCTCGGAACTGGAACCGGCTGTCTCGCCGAGCACGCGCGCCAGCGCCTCCTCGGGACTCGCCACAAGCTGCTGCTCCGTTGCGGGCCTTAATCCTTGCGCCCGTGCCAGCGGCTCGATGCGATCCGGCCGGCCGAGGTGCGCGCGCTCGGCCTTCAAGACGGCGATGTCGCTGCGCGCTTGCTCGATGGCGCGCTCCTGCGCCTGCACGCGCGATTCCAGAAGCCGGGTATCGTAGTTGAGACCGTAGAGCAGGAACGCGCTGGCAAGCGTGAGGGCCAGGGCGCCAAGGATGAGCATACGCAACGGCCACCTCCTCCAACGCGACGTCAGGCGTGGATCGAGGGCAACCCGGCCAGGATCTCATCCAGCGGCCACGGGGGCGCGTCGGTTCGCACGGCGGCCCTCGCCCGTGCCGATCTGGCGCGCGGGTTCACCTCGAGTTCTCCTTTCGAAGGAGTTAACGGGCGGGGGTTAAGAATTCGGAAACTTGGGGGAGAGGATCTTATCGATCGCTCGGGAAGATGACGCGAGCCCCGCGATTCCTTGCCCGACCGCTCGCTCAAGAACCGCTTCACAATGCGGTCCTCAAGCGAATGAAAAGTAACAACCACGAGCCGGCCGCCAGGTTTCAGGCAACGTTCGGCCGCGCCGAGGCCGTTGGCCAGCTCGCCCAGCTCGTCGTTCACATAGATACGCAAGGCCTGGAAGGTGCGTGTGGCGGGGTGGCGGCCCTCTGCCTTGCGTCCCCCGAGCACGCGTTGAACGATCCCTGCCAGATCCCGCGTGGTTTGCAGCGGGGCCTCGGCACGTGCCGCAACGATGGCGCGGGCGATCGCGCGGGAGCGCCGCTCCTCGCCCAGAACATAGAGGATGCGCGCAAGCGTCGTCTCGTCGGTGGTGTTGACCACATCGGCGGCCGTCACGCCATGGCGCGCCATGCGCATATCGAGCGGGCCGTCGGCTTGAAAGGAGAAGCCGCGCTCGGGCTCGTCGAGCTGCATGGAGGAGACACCGACATCGAGCACCACGCCGTCGACAAGGCCGAAGCCCAGCTCCTCGGCGACCTTATCCATCGTGCTGAAGGGCGCCTCCACGGCCGTCAAACGGCCGGGGAACTCGCTGCAGAGCTGCCGCGCAATTGCAATGGCGCCGGGGTCGCGATCGATGGCGAGGACACGGGCGTCGGCTGAGCCCAGAATGGCGCGCGTGTAGCCGCCGCCGCCGAACGTCCCGTCGATGTAGACCTCGCCGTCGCGCGGTTGCAAGCAAGCGAGAACCTGCGAAGGCAGCACGGGGATGTGGCGGGCGGACTCTGGCTCAGTGGGCGTACCCGCTGGCCGGCCGCGACGCACCATCATCCCCGTGCTCCTTCACTTCCGTCATCCTCCGAAGAGGAGTGACGGTTCCCCGCGCCGAAGAGCTTTCGGGTGTGTTGAACTTTCTCTCTTGCGCGCTCGCGCCGGTTGGCGAAGCGGGCGGGCTCCCACATTTGAAACTTGTCACCAAGGCCGACAAACGTGACCTGGGTGGTGAGACCGGCGTGCGCGCGAAGGTTTTCAGGAAGGCTGATGCGGCCGTCTCCATCGATCGTGAGGACCTGCACGTCGCCATAGAGTGCGACAGACAGCTCGTCGCGCTCGTCCGAATAATCCGGCAGGCCCGAGAGAAGCCCGTCGATCTTTTTTGCAAGTCTCTCGCCGCCTGCATCGAGAGCCGGAGCCTCGAGCGCGGGGTAGCAATAGATGCCGCCGGCGCTCCCGTGCGCATAGCCGTCGCGCTCGAGCACGGCGCGAAATGGTGCTGGGATCGAGACCCGTCCTTTGGCGTCGATCTTGTTTGTGAATGTCGAGACAAAGCGTTCCATCCCCCGTTCGCAGCCCCGCGCACCACTTGCAAAAAAAAACCCAACGCCACGCCCCAACTCCGACCCGTCCGACCGGCGGGCCGTGGCGGTCGCTCGAGGCCCAGGCCCTCATTTCAAGGCCGGCGCCCAGCCACGTACCCTGCCCGGTGCGGACGGGCATTTATGGGATCGCATGGGAATATCTGGTCGTCAATGGTCTCTTAACCATTTTTGGTGGGCGGAGGGTGCGAGGTCCGGCGGGGATAAGGCGGGTGGGAGCGGGAATCGCGCCGCTGCTGCGCATTCGGGCGTCGTGGTAGATTTGCCACCGCGGGGGTGAAATTCAGAAAGCGCCCTCAAGTTCAATGCGCAACACTGCGCAACCGGGGTGAGGCGCGTGCGGGCGTTGAGTCTTCGAGCGGTGGTTTTGGCGGTGCTGGGTGCTATTGGCGCGAGCGCCGCTGAGGCATCGCCCTATCGAATCACGCTCGCCGCCCCCGGCCAGGCGCCAACCGTGCTCTACGCGGAGGAAGCGGGCCGGGGCCCGCCCGTGCTGCTGTTGCATGGGCTGGGCGCCTCGATCTTCACCTGGCGCCACATCATCCCGGCCTTGGCGCGCTCGCACCGCGTGATCGCGCTGGACCTCAAGGGCTTCGGCCGCTCCGACAAGCCGTTCAGCACGCGCTACACGGCGAGGGATCAAGCCGCCCTCGTCTCAGCCTTCATCGCCAAGCGCCACCTTTACGGCGTGACGCTGATCGGGCACTCGTTCGGCGGCACGGTCGCTCTTGGCACCGCACTCGCACTCAACGCCGAGCCGGGACGCATCACGCGCCTCGTCGTCATGGACGCGCCCGCGCTCAAACAGGACTTCGGCGCCGCCGCCGAGCTATTGCGCGTGCCCGGCCTGCCGTACGTCGCCATGACGGTGACGCTGCCCGAGCTGATGGCGCGGCTGCTGTTGCGGGTCGTCAGCGCGCCGGGCCGCGCCGTCCCTGAGCGCGACATCCGCGGCTATGCGGCGCCGTACTACGACCTGGGCAGCCGCCACGCGTTCATCGCGACGGCGCAAGCGATCCTCGATGCCAACACGGCCCGCCTGGGCGCGCGCTACCGCGCGATCACGCAGCCGACGCTGCTCGTGTGGTGCCGGCGCGATGAGATCGTGCCGCTTGCCTTGGGGCGCAGGTTGCTGCGCCGCCTCCCCAACGCACGGCTGGACGTCCTCAAGCGCTGCAACCATCTTCCCCAGGACGAGGTGCCACAAGCGCTGCTATCCAGGCTACAAGCGTTCCTGGACCACTGAAAAACCGGGCCAAATCGCGTCCCGGCGCCGGCTCACACCACGAAGGACAACCGCCATGCCAGATGCGCCCGATGTACGCTCCATGTGCGCCATCGGCCAGCGCGGCCAGCTCGGCCTCAACGGGCAGCTCCCCTGGGAGGGCGCCAAGGGGCCGGAGTACAAAGCGGACGTGGAGAATTTCTGGAAGGCGACGCGCGGGCACGTGATCATGGCCGGGCCGAAGACCATAAGCGCCATCCCCGCCTTTGCGCACGCAGAGCGCACCATCGTGGAGCTGCGCTCGCACATGATCCCTGAGGAGATGATCGCCCGCTTTCCCGGCCGCGTGATCTTCATCGGCGGCGGGCCGCCGGTGTGGGACGTCTATGCGCCGCTGATCCGCCGCTGGGACATCACGCGGCTGCCCTACGACGGCGAGGCCGACCGCTGGTTCAACCCGGCGTGGCTCCTCGCCGCCGATGTGAAGTGGAGCGCCGGTTAGCGGCAGCAGCCGCGCCAGTAGCCGCGCGGGTAGTAGCGCACGCCGCG
>CAYUBZ010000111.1:0-4076 GCA_964443205.1 uncultured Hyphomicrobium sp.
TGCGCCACATGAATGCGCTTCTGCGGCGTGCTAACTACGTTGCAGACCATACCGTCTTCATCGCCACTTGGTTGCGCGACCTCGATGTTTGGGCGCGAGAGGGCGAAAGCACCGTCATTCCGAACGGCGCCGACACGGCGGTCTTTCATCCCGGCCGGACGCCGCCGTGGAACGGCCGGGAGCCGCTTCGGCTTGTTACGCACCACTGGGGCGGCAACCGCATGAAAGGCTTCGACGTCTATGAAACACTCGATCGCATGCTGGATGCGCCCGAGTGGCGCGAGCGGCTGGCGTTCACCTATATCGGCAATCTGCCGGACGGCTTTGCCTTCGCCAACGCCCGGTACCTGCAGCCGCTGGAGGGGCGCGCGTTGGCGGAGGAACTCGCCCGTCACCACGTCTACGTCACAGGATCGATCAACGAGCCCGCAGGCATGCACCACATCGAGGGTGCGCTGTGCGGTCTGCCACTCCTTTATCGCAATAGCGGAGCGCTGCCGGAATACTGCGACGGGTTTGGCGTCGACTTCGATAGTTCCGGCTTTGAGAATGCCTTGCGCCGCTTGATGTCGGACTATGTGCAATGGAAGCCGCGCATGCCGCAGTACCAATACACCGCAGCCCGCATGTGCCGCGGCTACCTCGATCTCTTTGCCGACCTGCTCTCACGCCGGCTGGAGATTTTACAGAAGCGCAGCCTGTGGCGCGATCCCTGGCTCGTCGTACGCAACCAAATCCCCCTCTAGGACCGCATGCGCAAAGATTACATAGCAAGCGCCGCCGACGACGGCGATGAAACTGCATTTGTCGAACGCTACTGGACTGAAGCTTGGGAAAAGCAAGGTGGCCCCCAGGGCGCCATCGACAAAGTCCCGCGCCGCGACGAGTACAAGGTGATGGCGCGCCATCTGCCAAAGCTGCCGGCGGGCGCCGAAATTCTTGATGGCGGGTGTGGGCTTGGGGATTGGGTGCTCTACCTGTCGGGTGCTGGCTACAGGGCCGTCGGCCTCGACTTGAGCCGCAAGACCGTCGATCAGCTCAACGCGCGATTTCCCGAGGCCAGCTTTGCCGCTGGTGACATCCGCGCGACGGAATTCGCCGATGGCCGGTTCGATGCCTATTTCTCGTGGGGCGTGTTTGAGCACTTCGAGGCCGGACCCCAGGACTGCATACGCGAGGCGTTTCGCATCCTGAAGCCTGGCGGGCTGTTGTTCGTCTCGACTCCTTTGGACAATCTCCGCCACGCGTTGCTGGGCAGCTTGCGCCGCCCCAATGGCGCCCTCGCGGCAAGCCGCTTCTATCAGTATCGGTTCACCCGCGCCGAGCTCGCTCTCGAGCTTCAACGCGGAGGTTTCGAAATTCTGGAGGTGAAGCCAATTCACAAGCGTTCGGGCACGCTACGCAGTCTGCACCACGGGCTCAAGCTGCCCTACGACTGGCTTCTCACCAAGGGTCTGGCTGCGGCTTTGGCTCCGCTGCTGCCCGGCGGCTTGATCGCCCACATGGTCATTGTCGTTGCCCGCAAGCCAACCAATTAGAATGTCCGCGCCCGTCGCCCTTATCGTCGGCATCTCCGGTCAGGATGGTGCCTATCTCACGCGGCTTCTGCTCGGCCGTGGCTACACCGTGCACGGCACCTCGCGCGACGCCGAGATGGCCAGCTTTGCCGGGCTCGAGGCGCTGGGGCTCAAGGACCGGGTCACATTGCATTCCGTGGCCCCCACCGACATGCGTAGTCTGTGGCAGGTGATCGACAGCATCCGGCCCAACGAGATTTACAATCTGTCGGGGCAGAGTTCGGTCGGGCTCTCCTTCCAGCAGCCTCTGGAGACCTTTGAGAGCATCGTCAAGGCGACACTCAATATCCTGGAAACGATCCGCGCCCTCGACCGCGGCATCCGCTTCTACAACGCGGCGTCGGGGGAGTGCTTCGGTGGGGGCTCGGACGGCGGCGCCCACGAGGGAGCGCCGTTCCGGCCGCGCAGTCCCTATGGTGTCGCCAAGTCGGCGGCCTATTGGGCGGTGGCAAACTACCGCGAGTCTTATGGGTTGCACGCCTGCTCCGGCGTGCTCTTCAATCACGAGTCGCCCCTGAGAGCGGCGCGCTTCGTGACCCGCAAGATCGCCGCGGCGGTTGCCCGCATCGCCAACGGCAGCAACGAGACCCTCACCCTCGGCGATGTCAGTGTGCGGCGCGACTGGGGTTGGGCGCCGGAATACGTCGAAGCCATGTGGGCGATGCTGCAGTTGCCAGAACCGCAGGACTTCGTCATTGCCACGGGGAGGGATCACAGCCTGGAGGACTTCGCCGACGCAGCCTTCCGGGCTGCAGGCCTGAATTGGCGCGATCACGCGCGGGTGGACAAGGCGCTGTTCCGCCCATCGGAAATTCAATTGAGCAGCGGGGATGCGAGTCGCGCGGCGGAGTCGTTCGGTTGGCGTGCCCGCATGCCGCTTGCCGAGATCGCCGCCAAGATGGTGAGCGCCGAGCTTTGCCGTCACCGAGGTCAGGTGTTGACCGAGGCCGAGCTGCTGTGAGGGCGATGCTGCAGCAGATCAGGGGGCGCGGGGTCTGCTTGCCGTGGAGCACGGCGGCGCGGCTGGGGCTTTGGCAAGGAGGTGGAGCCCCGGTTCATTTCGTCATCGAGCAGGCCGAGTGGGCCATCCGATGGGTGGGCGAGCACATCCGCGACGAGATCAACGCGATTTCACCCGGTACCGTGGAGACGTGCGTTAGGCCAGAGCGCATCGTCAACCGCGTGGTTCACTTCGGCTCGCAATACATGTGGCTCACCTGGGGCCGGCACATGTCGTGCACCAACCGCTACACTGTTTCCTTTTTCCATGGCAAGCGCGAGGATGGCCCGCAGGTTTCCCGGCACATCGATGCGTTTCTGGCCTCGGTGCCGCGTCTTGCCCGCATTGTCACCTCTGCCACGTTGGTCCGCGATCGCCTGGTGAGTTGGGGCGTCGAACCCGGCAAGATTTCAGTCATTCCAATCGGATGCGAGACCGACCGCTTCTGGCCTCCGACGCCGGAGCAGCGGCAGGCTGCGCGCGAGCGTTTCGGCATCCGGGCGGACGAGATTGTGATCGGCTCGTTTCAAAAGGACGGCGAGGGTTGGGGCAGCGGAGATACCCCCAAGCTGATCAAAGGCCCGGATGTGTTCCTTGCCGCGGTTGAGCGCTTGGCCAAGGACCTGCCGGTTTTTGTGTTGCTTGGCGGCCCCGCGCGCGGGTATGTGCGTTCCGGCCTCGAACGCCTCGGCATCCGCTATGCCTATCACTACGCGCCAAACCGGACCGAGCTGGCGAAGCTCTATCATCCGCTCGACCTCTATCTGGTGAGCAGCCGGGAGGAGGGCGGCCCGATGGCCTTGATGGAGAGCATGTCGTCGGGGATCCCGTTGGTCTCCACCCGCGTCGGCATGGCGCCGGACCTGATTGGCGACGGCATGAGCTGTGCGCTGGTCGAGGTCGGCGACGTTGATGCGTTGGCGGCGCGCGCGCGCGAGCTTCTCGCGCTGCCCGATGGAGGCATGAAGCATAGAGCCGCCGCCCGCAAAGCGGTGATGGTCACCGATTGGGCGGTGGTGGCGCGCAGGCATCTCAACGAGGTCTGGCAACCGCTGCTGGATGGGCCGAAGGCTGACCGGCAACCATTGAGATAGGCGGATGCCATGACCACCTCTCGGGCGCCAGTGCGGTCATGCCCTGCCATTGATGCGGCATGCTGATTTCAACTAAGGACATGCTGCGATCGGCCTACCGCGGCGCCATCGGCGCGGAGACGCTGGCCGCGCTGCACCTTGGCGCGAGGAACGGCAAGGTCGCCATCTCCTACGCTGGCGCGCGGTCCGGCGAATTCGGGGGGACCTTGGTCAAGGTGCGGCTCCTAAAGAGCAGGTTTCCCGAACACCGCATCGGGTTCTCGCTGCTTTACGTGTTGTCGAATGCCATCTACGTGCCGCAAGCCGTGCTCGACCGCGTTCGTGCTGGCGGCGTGCCGATTGTGCTCAATCAGAATGGCGTGTTCTATCCAGGCTGGTATCCGGATGGCTGGCAGAGTGAGAACG
>CAYUBZ010000111.1:4176-7468 GCA_964443205.1 uncultured Hyphomicrobium sp.
GGTGGCCTTGATGTGCGGCTCAGGATTGCCGGCGTGATCGATGCCAAGCTGCAAGCTGCCGCCCGCGCCGAAGTCGAACGGCTGGGTGTCACCGACGCGGTGACTTTCATTGGGCCCTATACCGGCGCGCAAGCACCCCATGTCTATCGCTCCGCCGATGCGTACCTGATGACCAAGCACAACGATCCGTGTCCCAACGCGGTCATGGAGGCTATGGCCGCCGCCCTGCCGATTCTCTACACCGCCTCGGGCGGCGTCCCCGAACAGGTCGGACCGGAGGCGGGCGTGGGATTGCCGGTGCCGGACACATTTGAGCAGGACGTTGCACCCGAACCGCATGCCATTGCCGAAGGCATGGCGCGCATCATAAGCGGGCGCGACGCCATGGCCGCCGCCGCGCGGGCACGCGCAGTGGAGCACTTCAGTCTTTCTCGTTGGTTGGCGCGCCACGAGGAGGTATTTCGCGCGCTGGTGGAAAAAGCTGCATGAAAGCTCTTGGTCTAAAGCTTGCGAATGTGCTCGCCGTTGCGTGGCGCCTGCTGCCGCAGTCTTTCCGGCATCTGTTTATTAAGGGCCTGTTCGTTCTGGAATCGCGCGGTGCCGATACCGAGCAAGGGCTTGCCCGTCTCTTCGCACTGCAGGACGCGTTGGAGCACGTGGTCAATGAAAGGGCCATGGCGCTTGGCAGAGGAGAGCATCCCAAGCATCGGCTGACCAACTATCATCGGTTCTTCATCGACAGGCTCGCCCAGTCCGCCCGCGTCCTCGATGTAGGCTGCGGCTATGGAGCCGTCGCGCGTAGCATCGCGCGGGGAAGGCCCGACGGAAATGTGGTGGGGATCGACTACGACGAAGGGCGCTTGCGTCGGGCCAAGGCGGCCGACAATCCACCCAATCTGCGCTTCGTGCTCGGCGATGCCACCCAATCGGTTCCGGATGGGCCGTGGGATGCCATCGTCCTGTCGAATGTCCTAGAGCATATCGTCGATCGAGTCGGATTGTTGAAGGCATTAAAGGAGAGCACCGGCTCGCGGCAGTTCCTGATCCGCGTGCCCCTGTTCGAGCGCGGCTGGCAGATGGCCATGCGGCGCGAGCTCGGTGTCAACTACTACTCGGACCCCGATCACAAGATCGAGCATCGCATTGCCGACTTCGAAGCCGAGATGACGGCGGCGGGTCTTGGGATCGCCGAGATCAAGACGACCTGGGGCGAGATCTGGGCGGATTGCCGCCTGCCCGACGACGCTAACGCCGCTTGAATGTTTCCTTCTCGGAATCTGCCATGAAGGCGGACACCATAGAGCCGATCGCCGTCTCGGTGGTCATACCGTGCTTCAATGCGCACCGTACGCTCCCGCGCACCCTCGACAGTCTGCGCGCCCAAAGTGTATCCCCCTTCGAGATTGTGTTGGTTGATGACGGATCCACCGACGCGGAAACGATCGCCTTCCTCCATGGTTTGAGCGACGTAAGGGTGGTTCGCCAGGACAACAAGGGTCTGTCGGCCGCGCGCAATGCCGGAATTCGCGCTGCAATTGGCACCCATGTCCTGCCTCTCGATGCCGACGACTGGTTGGCCCCCAACGCGATCGAGCGGCTGGTTGAATGCCTGAGGGACAATCCGCACCGGGCCTACGTCGGCTCGCATATACTATTGCACGGTGAGGCTCGGGGCGAGCTGGCCAAGAACTACAACTTTTTTGAGCAACTCTTCCTCAACCAGATGCCGTACTGCATCCTGGTTCCAAAGCGCATCTGGGAAGCCGCCGGCGGCTATAAGGAAGAAATGCGCCGCGGTTATGAGGACTGGGAGTTCAATATCCGGCTTGGAAGCTTGGGCTATCATGGACTCATCGTGCACGAGCCGCTGTTTCACTACCGTGTTAGCCGCACGGGGATGTTGCAGTCCGTTTCCACCAGGCTGCATGGAGAGCTTTGGCGGGACATACAGGAAGAGCATTCCGATCTTTATGCTTGGCCGAAACTAATTGAGATATGGAGGGAGTGGCGCCGACAGCCGTCGACCTATCCTATGGCGGTGTATTTCGCCTGGCTGACGCTGCATCGCTTGCTGCCGTCCGGTTGGTTCCAGTTTCTCTTTCGACGCCTCATGCCGCGCTCGCACGCGAACCGTGTGACGAAGAGTTGGGCCCGCTGAGCCCAGTCGGCGCTGCCACACTCGGGTGTCTCACAGTCTCCATAGCCGCGCCCCGGCGGCATGGACGGCATCGGGATCATAGACGCACTTCACGTCGACCAAGACGCCGCCCTCGGTCAGCTTCTCCATGATCTTGGGCAAGCCCATTTCCGCATACTGTTGGTGCGCCACGGCTGCAACGATCGCACTGGCCTTCGGCAGGCTCTCCCAGTCGGTGAGCCCCAGTCCGTACTCGCGGCGGCAGTCCTCGGAATCGGCAATGGGGTCATGGATGTGGACGCGGCACCCATAGCTCTGCAGCTCGCGCACGACGTCGATCACCTTGCTGTTCCGCACGTCGCGGCAATTTTCCTTGAACGTGATGCCGAGCATGACGACGTCGGCGCCTTTCACAGGCAGGTCGTGCGCGATCATCTGCTTTATCGTCTGCTCGCCGACAAACTGGCCCATGCCGTCGTTGATGCGGCGGCCGGCGAGGATCACTTGCGGATGATAGCCCAGCATCTCGGCCTTGTGCGTGAGGTAGTATGGGTCGACACCGATGCAGTGGCCGCCGACGAGACCTGGGCGGAAAGGCAGGAAGTTCCACTTCGTGCCGGCGGCCTTGAGCACCTCGAGGGTGTCGATCCCGATCCTCTTGAAGATGATGGAAAGCTCGTTCATCAGCGCAATGTTGAGATCCCGCTGCGTGTTCTCGATCACCTTGGCGGCTTCGGCGACCTTGATGCTGCTCGCGCAATAGATTCCGGCCGAGATGATCGAGCCATAAACCTCTTTTAGCATTTCCAGGGTCTCGGGCGTGTCACCGGCGACGACCTTGGTGATTTGTGTCAGACCGCGCGTCTTGTCGCCCGGGTTGATGCGCTCGGGCGAGTAGCCGACGAAGAAGTCGCCCTTGTAGGTGAGGCCGGAATTGCGCTCGAGAATGGGGACGCATACCTCTTCCGTGGCGCCCGGATAGACGGTCGACTCGTAAACGACCGTGGTCCCACGCTTCATGTGCGTGCCGACGGTTTTCGAGCTCTCGATGAGGGCCGTAAGGTCGGGATTGTGCGCCGCGTCGACCGGCGTCGGCACGGCAACAACGACAAAGTCGGCCTCGGCGATCACAGCCGGGTCGGACGAGCAGGAAAG
>CAYUBZ010000112.1:0-7448 GCA_964443205.1 uncultured Hyphomicrobium sp.
GTTGGGCTCTTTGGGCACTCAGCCGACCGGTCAGGGTACGGGGTGCCACGTTGGTCGTGCGTAGTAGAGGTCTCCTCGCGGGACTGGCCGCGGCGCTGTTGGGATTAAGCGCCGGCGCGCCTGGGGTCGTCGCCGACTTCGGCGCGACGCGCACGATCTCGATGTACCACATCCATACCAAAGAGACGATCACCATCACCTACAAGAAGGATGGCAAGTACCTCCCCGAGGCTCTCAAGAAGCTCAACTGGTTCCTGCGCGACTGGCGCGAGAACAAAGAGACGGAGATGGACCCCAAGACCATCGATCTGCTCTGGGAGATGCACACCGAGCTCGGCAGCAAGGAGCCGATCCACATCATCTGCGGCTATCGCTCCGCCAAGACCAACAACATGCTGAGGCGCACGGTCGGCGGCCAAGCCAAGCGCAGCTATCACATCCGCGGCCAAGCGATCGACGCGGCGTTTCCCGACATCCCGGTGAAACAGATGCGCTACTCCGCGCTGGTCCGCGAGCGCGGCGGTGTCGGCTACTATCCGACATCGGGCATCCCCTTTGTCCACGTCGATTCAGGACCCGTGCGCGCCTGGCCCCGTCTGCCGCGCTACGAGTTGGCGCTCCTGTTCCCCAACGGGCATACCCAGCACCGGCCCGCCTCGGGCGGCCCCCTAACGCCCAAGGACGTGCGCGTCGCACGCGCCCACCACAAAGAGCTGGCGACCCAGGTCGCTGCCTACTTCGACGTTCGCGATCATCGCAAGGCGCCGGTGCAGGTGGCCCAGGCGACCGAGGCTGCCGCGCCTGCCCTCAAGGTGCCGGCGCCGCGGCCAGCGACCCGGCCAGCGACGCGACAAGAGACGCGCCCGGGCGTTCAGATTGCGTCCCTGTCACCGACCGTGCACGCGCCCGCACCGATGCCCCAGACCGCGCCGCGATTCGCGCAGGCCTCGGCGGCACCGTCCGCGAGCGAGCGCAGCCGGCTCACCGAGCTCGTGTCGCTCGCCTCGCTGACGACGGCGGACGAGCCCACCCACCGGCCGGAGCGGGTGGACCGGAGCAAGCTCGAAGCGCTCATCGCCGCCTCGCTCACTGACCATCGCGCACCCGAGGCCAAGCCGGCGCGCCAAGCGCCGCCCGCCGCCAAGCGGCTCGCCGCGCGGGACCCGCAGGCTCCGGCCAGCATCGAAGCCGTGCTCGACGCGGCTTCGGGCTGGAGCACGGGCTGGGCACCGGCCCCAGAGTTCGACGACGATCACCCCGAGGAGTTGTCCTACCGGCCGTTCCCGATTACGCCCTTCCTCACGCAAACGGCGTCCGCCGACGACACCGACCTGGTCCGCCTCGTTCACCCCGACATCGTGGGCACGCTCGATCTGCTCGATGACCGGCAGGCCGTTTTGCCCCTGCGGCTGCACCCGGGCCAGCAAGTCACCGAGATGATGTGGACCCGGGAACTGAAAGGCGATGCCGTGGATGTTTCGGGTCTGGAGGAAGCTCAGCGCGCCCGCAATGCGCCTTCGAGCCTGGCGTCGCGCGCGGTCAGGACGACGGCGCGGTAAGCGGCCGCTTGTGCCTGGGGTTCTTGCGGCCCGGCGGAATGCACCCCTTCGACCAAGCGACCTCGATGAGACGGCCCAGCTCGCGGTAGTCGGCGGCCCTGGGTGAGGTCGCCCGCCACGCCAGCCCGACGGTGCGATGAGGCTCGGGCTCGACGAACCGCGTCAGGCCGATCTCGCGCCCGCGCGCCTCCACGTTGAGGCACATCTCGGGCAGGAGCGTAATGCCATAGCCGGCCGCCACCATCTCCACGATGGTGGAAAGGCTCGAGACGCCGAACGTGTTGACGGTCGAGACCTGCTGCAGATTGCAGTACGTGAGCGCCTGGTCGCGCAGACAGTGCCCCTCTTCCAGCAGCAGGAGGCGCTCGTGCTCGATCAGATCCTTGGTTGCGCGCACCCGCGCGCTGAGCTTGCGCGCCATCGGAAGTGCCAACAGGAAGCGGTCGTCGAACAGCGGCAGCGTCGCGATCTCGGGATGGACGATCGGCAGCGCAAGCAGGAGAACGTCGAGCTTGCCCTCGACCAGCTCCTGCGTCAGAGGCATCGTCTGCGTCTCACGCACATACAGCTCCAGATCGGGATAGCTCTCGCGCAAGAGCGGCAAGAGCGGCGGCAGCATGTAGGGCGCGATCGAGGGAATGACGCCGAGCCGCAAGGAGCCCGAGAGAAGATCGTTGGCATGCTGCGCGAACTCGATCATCTCGCGCACGTCGCCGAGGATGCGCGCGGCCCGCCCGGCGACCTCGCGGCCCTTGTCGGACAACAGCACGCCGGCCCGCGTCCGCTCGACGAGAATGAGACCGAGCTGCACCTCGAGCTCATGGATCTGCATGGAGAGCGCCGGCTGCGTCACCGAGCAGGATTCCGCCGCGCGGCCGAAGTGCTGCTCGCGCGCTAGAGCGTCGAAATAGCGGAGCTGCTTCAGCGTGACATGCGGAGGCATAAGAAACTCTGATCCAGGGGACAACAATATACGATTAGAAGTTATGCTTGTCCCTGTCTAGACCAGGGTGGGTGACTTCTTGGCGGGGTCCTCCTGGTGCACGGCGCTCCCGGATGCCGTCAACCGCAATCGGCGGGGTGGGGGAAACCCTTAACTCTTGCCGTGGGCGCCTCGGCCGAGCGCCGAATCGGACCGAGGCGCTCTCTTACCTTGCGCGAATGCAGCCTTGCGCAGCGCCGCGCGTTGCCAGCGTGCGCTACTGCACGCGCCTCATTCGGCGGCGATCATGGCCCCGGCCGGCTCGTCCAGCATGCCCAGCGCGTGCAGGTAGACCTCGAGCACGGCTTCCTCCTCGGTGCGCTCGGTGGCGCTCTTCTTGCGCAGGCGCACGACCTGGCGCAGCACCTTGACGTCGAACCCCAGCGCCTTGGCCTCGAGAAACTTATCGCGGATGTCGCCGGCCAGCGCCTTCTTCTCTTCCTCCAACCGCTCGATCTGCTCAACGAGCTGGCGCAATTGTTTCTGTGCCGAAGCTTGTAGCGTCGTCATCCCTCGTCCCCCGCTTTGTTGGAGCCGACGCCGACGCTAATGGCGCCGGCGGGCGGCTTCAAGGCAAGGGGGCTCACGATCCAGAGGTTTCTTGCGCCTTACCTGGTGACAGATTGTGCGCAGGCTGCGTCACGACTTGCGAATCGATTCGGGTGCCTGCACCGCCACTGGCTGCGGGGCTGGAAAAGGGCGGCGCGCCTTCGTTGTCGGTGTGCGAGCCGAAGTACTGCACGGCATGCAGGGCGTCGCGCAAATCGGGCCGGCCGAAAACGTCGCCGACGGCCTTGGCGATCCGCGCTGCCCACTGGGCCTGGCCGGCTTCATCTCGAATGAGATCCTGGCGAACCTCGACGATCGTGTGCGCGAGCCCGCGCCGCGTGCCGTGCTGCCACATGCAGTCGCCGGCGAGCTTCCCGTCATAGGGCTCGTTCTCTCCGACCACGATGCTGGGATCGGCGCGCAGCGCCTCGAGCAGCGGCACGGAGAACCGGTAGTCGCGATCCCAAAGGATCGCCGCATGCCACGGACGCTTCGCGCCCTTCCAGAACTCGGTGAAGCTGTGGATAGAGAGCAGGACCGGCGGAACGCCCGCCGCGATGCCTTGCTCGATCAGGTCGTCGATCGCCAGGTGATAGGGCTCGTAGTAGTTGCGGATACGCCGCTCGCGCTCGGCGGCGTCGATCTGCCGGTTGCCGGGCACCACGGCGCCGTCGGAAAGACGTACGATGAGCGTCGGGTCGTCGAGCCCGCGGTTCACATCGATCAAGAGGCGCGAGAAGCGGGTGGAGATGGCCGGCACTCCCAGCGCGTGCGCAAGCCGCCTTGTCACGCCATAGGCGCCGATATCATAGCCGATATGCCGTTCGAGCTGGGGGGAGGAGAGCCCCAGCGTGCCGTAGGGCTCCGGCAGGGCATTCACGGCGTGATCGCAAAGGAGCAACAGCCCGGCGTCGCTGCGGCCGGGCAAAATCTCGTAGCTGTCGGTGAGGGTGGGTGCGACGAGGGAGGCAGGTGCGCACCCGGCGGGATCTGGCATGGCCCGAATATAGCTGTACAGTCCCTCGAAAACCACCCGCGTCGGTGCGCCGCTTGACGGCCGAAACGCGATTGCGCAAACCACGTCCTCCACGAGGGGCGCCAAGTTAAACCTATCGCGCGTGCAATCTCAATGCCGCCACCATCGTGGGGCTCTACAGGTGTCCGTCCGCGGCGAGGATCGGAGCAGAAGACGTGTGGCCCGGAAGACGAAAGCGGCTTTGGCCAAGAGCGCGGCACCTCCTCGTCGCCGCCGGACTCCTGGGACCCATTCTCGTCCTTTCGGCCGCCGCAGCGCACGCCGATCTCAAGCTGTGCAACTCCACCTCGAGCCGGATCGGCGTTGCCATCGGCTATCGCGATGCGAACGGCTGGGCCACGGAAGGCTGGTGGAACATCGCCTCGCAGACCTGCGAGACGCTTCTGAAGGGCGCGGTCCCCAGCCGCTTCATCTACGTCCACGCCCTCGACTACGACCGCGGCGGGGAATGGGCCGGAAAGAATTTCATGTGCACGGCCGACAAATCGTTCGCCATCAACGGTGTCCAGGACTGCCAGGCCCGCGGCTATAAGCGCACGGGGTTCTTCGAGGTGGACACCGGCGAATCTCAGGAGTGGACCATTCGCCTCACCGATCCAGAGGATCACGGGGCGGCCGAAAAATGAGACGCAACAGACGGGTCAAGGTGGTGGCAACCTTGGGCCCGGCCTCATCTGCGACGGAGATGATCGAGCGCCTGTTTCTAGCCGGCGTCGACGTGTTCCGCATCAACATGAGCCACTCCAGCCACGAGGCCGCGCGCGCGCTGCAGAACTCGGTGCGTTGGGTCGCCAAGCGCCACCGCCATCCCATCGGGCTGCTGGCCGATCTGCAGGGGCCGAAGTTTCGCGTGGGCGAGTTTCCCGGCGGGCGCGTGTTCGTCAACGATGGCGCAATCTTCAAGTTCGTGCGCGAGGAGGGGCCGGGCACGAGCGAGGGCGTCTTCCTACCGCATTCCCAGATTTTCGCCGCCGTCGACCCGGGTCACATGCTGCTGCTCGACGACGGCAAGATCCGCATGCGGGTGCTGGAGAAGACCTCCAACCGCATCGCGGCCGAGGTGCTGGTCGGAGGCGCGCTCGCCAGCCGCAAGGGCATCAGCCTGCCCGATACCCTGCTCCCGGTCGGCCCCTTGACGGAGAAGGACCGCACCGATCTGGCGTATCTTTTGAAGCTCGGCATGGATTGGATCGCGCTCTCCTTCGTGCAGCGCGGTGCCGACGTGCATGGCGTGCGCAAGATCGTCGGCGACCGCGCGTCGATCCTGGCCAAGATCGAGAAGCCCTCGGCCATCTCCGATCTCGACGCCATCATCGGCGCGTCCGACGGGCTGATGGTGGCCCGTGGCGATCTCGGCGTGGAAATTCCCGTCGAGCGCGTGCCCGGACTGCAGAAGAAGATCACGCGCAAGGCGCGCGCCGCCGGCAAGCCCGTCGTCGTCGCGACGCAGATGCTGGAAAGCATGATCTCCTCGCCGGTGCCGACGCGTGCCGAGGTCTCCGACGTCGCAACGGCGGTGTTCGACGGCGCCGACGCCGTCATGCTGTCGGCCGAATCGGCCATCGGCCAGTTTCCGCTGGAGGCGATCCAGATGATGGACCGCATCGCCATCCAGGTCGAAAGCGACCCCAGCTACGACGCCATCGTGCATGCCACGCAGACGACGCCGCAGCCGACCGGCGCCGACGCCATCGCGGCGGCGGCCCACGCCATCGCCGATACCGTCCGGCTGGCGGCGATCGTCTGCTATACGGCGACCGGCTCCACGGCCCTGCGCGTCACGCGCGAGCGGCCGGGCTTGCCCATCATCGGCCTCACCCCCGTCGAGGCGACCGCGCGGCGGCTGGCGCTCGTGTGGGGAATCCAGTCGGTGCTGACCGGGGATCCCGCCAACCTGACCGACATGGTGAGCAAGGCCTGCCGTATCGCCTTCGACGAAGGATTCGTGAAGCCGCGGGACGGCATCCTCATCACTGCCGGCGTGCCGTTGGGGTCGCCGGGGGCGACCAACATGATCCGCATCGCCTTCGTGGACGAGAATGGCGCGCCCATGGCCGAGGACCGCTGACGGCCCTCGCTGCGCCTAGATACCCCGGCCTTCAACCTCCAGGCTGAGCTCGTCGATGGCCTCTTTGGCGCCGGGCATGAACGGATAGATGCGCAAGAGTTGCTGATAGACCTGCAGCGCGCTCTTTTTCTGGCCGCTCTCGCGCAGGATGCGCGCAAGCCCCTCCAGCGCCTTGTAGTGCTTGGGCTCGAGCGCCAGCGCGCGGCGCAAGTCGCCGGCCGCGTGGTCGTAGTCGTTGTTGAGGTAGTAGACGTAGGCGCGCCGGCTCCACCCTTCCGCATAGTCGGGGGCGAGGTCGACAACGGCGTCCAACAGCTTCAGGGCGAGATCGTTGCGCTGCTCAGCGACCGCCTTGAGCGCCCGGCGCATGAGCAGGCCGATGGTGTCGCTGCCCGACCGCAGCCAAAGGGTCTCGATCGTCTTGGCGATGGGCGCGGCCGACACGGCATCCGGCGCCTTGGCCAGATGGGCGTAGAGCTCCGCCAGCATGGCGTCCCGGTCCAGCGGAGCGGCAACGTGTGCGCCACCCTTGCCGGGCGGCACGGGCGCCTCGGTGCCGGGACCGGCAAGCTCGGACGATTCTTCGGACGAGCCTGGGGCGTCCGGCTCGGCGACGTCCGGCTCGGGGATGTTCGGCTCGGGGATGTTTGACTGGGGGGCTTGCGGCCGCGGAACCGGCGCATCTTGCGCGGCCGCCGCCGTCACGAGCAGGCAAGCGAAGGCCAAGGCGGCGGCAAAAGCAGGGAGGGGTGGCGTATTGCGCATCCCCAACACATAGGATGCCGGGCCGAGGGCGTCAAAGCGCACCTCGGTATCGGGTCAGCCCTGCCGCGCCTTGAAGCGCCGCTGCACCTTGTTGATCACGTAAAGCCGCCCTTTGCGCCGCACCAGGCGATTGTTGCGGTGGCGCGCGCGCAGCGACTTGAGCGAGTTGCGAACTTTCATCTCAGATTACCGATGGTCAGCCAGAATGGTGGGCGCGACAGGGATCGAACCTGTGACCCCTACGATGTCAACGTAGTGCTCTACCGCTGAGCTACGCGCCCCTGGAGGGCGTGGTTCTAGGCGGATGCACGCGCCGCGGTCAACCCTTCTCGCGATCGAAGCGGACAATCAGGCGGCCTAGAGGCGGCCTCCGGTCCCTTCAGGCCGCCAAGAGCCGGTCGACCTCGCGCACCAGATCCTTGAGGTGGAAGGGTTTCGACAGCACGCGGGCGTCCTTCGGGGCCGCGATATCGTTGTTCAGGATCACGG
>CAYUBZ010000113.1:0-7412 GCA_964443205.1 uncultured Hyphomicrobium sp.
CTTGCCGTCGCCGTGGTCCAGGTTGCCCCTGCCGCCGCCGCCCCCCTCTCCAAGGCCGACTACGAGGCCTGCCAGGCACGCGACGAGCCGGGCCTGCACGCCGCCATCCAGGCGATCTCCATCCGGGCGCTCAAAGCCGGCATCGTCAACGTCGACTATCGCGCCGCCGTCGGCGACGCGTGGCGGCGCGGGGGCCTCGACGATATCGTCGACAAGCGCGTCGACCTGGCGGTGGACCAGGTGCGCCAGGAAACGAGTTGGGCCAATCTCCTGCAATCGCTCGCCAACCAGCAGAAGGCGCAGGAGCTGGCCACGGCGGTCGCCGAGCGCGTCTATCGCTCGGACGCCATGAAGGCTGCGCTGGAGGAGCTCGCCGCCGGCGTCGGCAAGGAGATCGGCCGGCAGATAGAGTTCGCGAGCCAGGATGCGACCGAGCCGACGCTCGCGTGCCTGAAGGCGTTCGTCGGCGCGCGCTACGGCACCACCGTCGCCCGTGCCGTGAGCGGCGAGACGGGAAAAGAGCTCACCATCGATCCGGAGAAGGCCGCGGCCGGCATCTCGCCCGGCGCGGTGTTGCGCGAGACGAGCGGCGGCATCGCCGGCGCGGCCGTTCTGATCCTGCGCCGGCAAATGGCCAACATGGCGCGGCGCGCGGGCCAGCGCGTCGTCGGCGCTGTGCTCGCCCGCCTGGTGGCCGTGGTTGCCGACGGGGTGGGGCTCGTGCTTATCGCCAAGGACATCTGGGACCTGCGCCACGGCGTCTTGCCCATCATCGCCACCGAGATGAAATCGAAGGGCAACAAGGACAAGGTGCAAGACGAGCTGGCGCGCACCTTCGCCGAGCAGATCTCCGGACACGTCGACGAGATCGGCGCCGCCACGGCGACGCGCGTGGTCGACATCTGGCGCGACTTCCGCAGCGCCCACGCCCAAGCGCTCGATCTCGCGGCGCGCAACGCGCAGTTCAAGGCCTTCCTCGATTCCCTGCAGCCGCAATCGCTGCCGCGTCTCGACGAGGTCGTCTCGCTGCTGCTCGCCGCGGAAGGCGAAGCCGGCCTGTTGCAGCGGCTCGGCAACGGCACGCTGAACGAGGCCGTCAACGTGCTTCCGGCGCCCGCCATGGTAATCGCTCGCGAGACGCGTTCCGTCGATGCGGGCCTCAAGTGGGCCGCACTCGCAGGCGACCAATTGCCCAAGGTCGTCGATCTGGGACTCTACCGGCGCACCTCTCCCGACACTCTGACCAAGACCTCGCTCCGGCGCATCCTGGCTCTCAACGACCGGCTCGCCATCGTACGGCTCACCAGCCTCGACCGGGCCGCGCGCGACACGCTCTTCGAGATGAAGGATGACGAGCTCAAGAGCCTGGCGCGCAGCCTGACCGAGGCCGAGCTGGCGACGCTGTCGCGCTATCTGACCGGACTTGAGAAGGAGCCGCGCGAGCGGGTGCTGCGCGCCGTCGCGGGGAGCCCCGCCAAGATGCAGTCGCTGGCGTCCGATCGCGTGCGCGTGGCCGTCGTCGCCAGTGCCGACCAAACGGCGGCGGTGGACATGATGCTGCGCACGGGCTCCGGTCTCAATGCGGCGACCCTCGCCCAAGACTTCCGCCTCGCCGTGGACGGGCGCGTCAGCCCGATCCTGGTGTGGGAAAAGCATCCGTTGGTGATCGTCGCCGGGCTCCTCGTCGTGGTGATTCTCCTTCTCATGCTCCGCCGGCTCCTGTTTCCGCGGCGCCGCACCCACGCGCCCGCGTGAGGCAGCGAACAGCGCGCCCGCCGTCCGCTCGTCCGCAACAAAGTGCACCGCTGGCGTGCCAGACCGATTGGGCCCTGCTATAAGCCCTCGGGGGCCTTCCGAATCAGTGATTGTTGGGGGCAAGGTCCCCGATGGAATTGCGTATCGAGGGGCATCGAGGGAGTGGGACAGATGGGACTCAAAGCGCCTGGCATCTTGACGTTCATGGTGTCGATCGTCCTGACGGTTACCGTGATAATCATGAAGTTCTTCGGGGCCGAAATCCCCTTCTTTAACGGCAACGAATTCTGGGTCCTTTTGCTGGCGCAGGTGATCCTCGTATTGGGCTGCATCATGCGTGGCCTTTGAGGCGTACCCGCAAGAACCAATCGCTGTGCTCTTGTGTCGCGCGGCACTGAGCGCTCTGGCGGCGGGAGGCATCCTGGAGGATTTCTCGCGCCATGAGATGGAGATTCGAAAAGCTGGATTCCTACGCTGACCGCGTACGGCGCTCCTCGCGCGAGATCATCATTGCGTCGGCGCTGACGCTCGCCGCCGTCGCTTTTCTAATCGCTGCTCTCGTGGGAGGGGCGGTTACCGGCGGGCCGGATGTCGGCCACGTCGCCGCCGAAGATACGATCATAAAATAACCTTACTTCCGCTTGAGCGGCCCGCTCACGAGTCGAGCGGCACAGCGCGCACCAGGCCGCGCACCGAATTGCCCAAATATGCGGCATCGGCCGTTTCCAGATCCGCTAGCGTCAAAACCGCCTCGACGGCGCGCCCCTCAGCGAGGAGCTCGGCGCGCAGCGTGCCCGGCAACAGGCCGGAGCTGAGCGCCGGCGTCAGCAAGCGACCGTCGCGCTCCAGGAAGATCGTGGTGCGGCTTCCCTCGGCAAGCTCGCCGCGCTCATTCAGATAGATCACCTCGTCGGCGCCAGCACTCTGCGAATAGTGCTGCCACTCCCGGTCGTAGAGGTCGCGTCGCGTCGTCTTGTGAAAGAGGAAGATGTCGGCGCTGTCTACTCGCGTCGCGGAGACGACATAGCGCATGACGGCGCGCGCATCGGGGGGCGGCAGCGGCGTCGCCGTCACCGTGACGGTTCCTGCCTCCGACAAGAGCAAGCGCACGCGCAGGCGCTCGGATTTGTCAGCCGTCGCCTCGGCGAGCGCACTGCGAACGGCGGCCTCATCGCAAGCGAAGGCGAAGTAGCGGGCCGACGTCGTCAGGCGATCGATGTGGCGTTCAAGCAGCGCGATCCCGCGCCCGGGCTCATACAGCATGGTCTCGATCAGATCGAAAGGCTTCACCGGGTCGGTGAGGAACTTCATCTTCAACAGGCACTCGGCGTACTCCTTGGGCCCAGCCGAATCGAAGACGACGCCCGAGCCGATGCCCATCTCGCCGGCGGCATCGCGGAACACCACCGCGGTGCGGATGGCGACGTTGAAAAGTGCGCGGCCGCTGGGCGAGATGTGGCCGATGGCGCCGCAATAGACGCCGCGCGGCTCGGTCTCCAGCGCCGCGATGAGCTCCATGGCCCTGATCTTCGGCGCCCCCGTCACCGATCCCGGCGGAAAGATGCCGCGCAACAGCTCGGCCATGCCGATGCCCTCCTTGAGGGTCGCGCGCACGCCCGACGTCATCTGGTGCAAGGTCTGGAACGTCTCGACCGTGAAGAGGTCGGTGACCGAGACGCTGCCGATCTCGGCAATGCGGCCGATGTCGTTGCGCATCAAGTCGACGATCATCAGGTTCTCGGCGCGCTGCTTCACGTCCGTGGCCAGTTGCTGGCGTGCGAGCGCGTCGGCCTCCAAGGTGCCGGCGCGCGGCGCCGTGCCTTTCATGGGACGCGTCGAAACCGTGCGTCCCTCCTGCGCGATGAAGAGCTCAGGGGAGGCCGACAGCACCGTCACCTTGCCGGTGTCGACGATCCCCCCATAAGCGACCCGCTGCTTCTGGCGCAGATCGAGGAAGAAGGTCAGCGGCGAACCCGACAGCTTGAAGCGGGCCTTGAAGGTCAGGTTGAGCTGGTAGATGTCGCCGGCCCTGATCTTCTCCTGCACCTCGGCGAAGCGCTTCAGGTAGGCAGGCTCGTCCCAGGCGAGCGTCACGTCGGTGAAACTGTAGGTGCCGCTGCGCGTATGCGTGGCGAGCCAGTGCTCGACCTCGCGGCTCGTCATCTGGGCCGGTGACTTGTAGAGCCCGAGCCAGATGAGCGGCACGTTGCGCGTCTGCGGCATGAGGCCCGCAAGCTTGGGCTCGAGCACGTAGCCCAGCTCGTAGGCGAAGAACCCCGCCGCGTGCAGCCCGCTTTGCAGAGCAGCCTCAAGACGATCGAGGGCGGCGGGCACGTCATCGGGCGTCTCGGCCGAGATGATCTCGACGGGATCGGTGAAGAGGAGCGAGGGGGGACCGGCGCCGGAGTTGTTGTCGAGGAGGACGAACGTCTCCGAAAGCGCCGCGGGCTCCTGCGGCCGACGCTTCGGGGCCTGACGGGTGCGGTCGGCTGGCGTCATTGTCCCTTGTATCCCGACAGGGCATAGAACGTCACTTGCCGCTGAGCGTTCTCCCCCGCCGGCAGCGTGCGGCCCCCGATCCTTTGCGAGGACGCGAATGCCGAGGGCACCCGCCCGGCATCCGATCCCAGCCTGACGAGCAGCACCGGACCAGTAGTCTTAGCCGTGAACGGGCGCGTCAGCTCGAAGTGATCGTGGGGAGCGCCTTGACGCCAGGCCAGAACCGGCGTCGGCTCGCCCCGCATATAATAGAGAAGCTCCGAGGTGACCGCGCGATCGTCGGTCAGGACGGCGGCGAATGGCCGGCCCGCTGCCTTCGCCTTGGCGAGCTCGTCGCGCGTCGCCGCGGCCAGCTCACGCCAGCCTAGGATGCGCGCGAAGGGATCGGGCTTGGCGGGGAGGGCCACTCTTCCCGCCGTTACGGTTCCGACCGCCATCAAGACGAGTAGAGCGATATTCGCCGCGAACGATCCCTTGAGCCATCCCCACGCGCCATCGCGGACCATGGTCGCTATCACGAGCACGGACGCCGCCACGTAGGCCGTGGCCGCCCAGTTGGCGTGGGCGCGCGAGATGAGGGCCTGCACGGTGATGACGGCGATGATCGGAGCCGAGAAGGCGAGCAGCATGCGGTCGGGCTCGGGAAGGCGCCCTTTCCATGCGCGCCAGGCGATGACCAGCAAGGCGCCGAACAGAATGGGCCCGAAGACGCCGAACTGCGAGCCGACAAACTGCAGCGCCTTTACCGGATGCAGGAGCGAGCCACTCCAGTTGGCGTTGTCCGCCGTGTGCGAGAACGTGGCGAAGCTATGTGCCCAGTTCCATGCCAGGTTGGGGGCGATCAGCACGAGTCCCAGCGCCAGCGCCAGATAGAGGCGATAGTCCTTGAGGATTGTCCGCCGCTCCGGCGTGAGGACGAGATAGACCGCCGTACACAAGACGAACCACGCCATGGCGTACTTGGCGTTGAGGCCGATGCCGAAGGCGGCGCCGAGCAGCAGCGCAGGCCAAAGCCTTTGCGTTTCGAAAAGTGCGGCAAAGCCCAGCAGCGCCAGCGCCCAGCACAACAGCAGCGGCACGTCCGTGGAAATGAGCCCCGCCGACAGGGAAACGCCGGGCAGCGTCGCGAAGGCCAAGCCCGACAATGCGCCCGTGCGCGTATCGTAGAGCGTGCGCGCAAGTGCGAAGACGGCAAGCGCGGTCGCCGTATGGAGGAAGGGCGAGGGCAGCCGGATGCACTGTTCGGCGGGACCGCAGACCTCGGTGGCGGCGCGAATGATCCAGGCAATCAGCGGCGGCTTGGAGTAGTAGCCGAATGCCGGCTCCTCGCTCCATGCCCAGTACTGGGCCTCGTCGAAGAACAAGTCCGTGGGGTTGAGATAAAGCGCGACGAGCCGGAAGCACAGCAAGACCGCCAGGCCGGCGAGCAGGGCGCCTGTCCATTGGGCGTCGCGGCTCCTCCAGTTGAGGCCAGGGGCGACGGACATGGGGGCGGGCCTCGCAATATTATGGGCTTCGGGATGGCGTATCGATCGTCCACGGCGTCGATGGCCGGTCATTTACTAGGTTGAGAGCCGCCCGTGAAGACTGGTAGTCTTGGGGCCCTTAAGCCTTTATGCAGGTGGGGTCGCGGCGAGTCCCGCGGGAGAGGGGCACTTGATGCGCGTCACCGTCGTTATTCCGGCGCTCAACGAGGCCGGCAACATCGGACGCCTCGTCGAGGAGACGTACGCCACCGTACCCGCGCACCGTCTCGCGGAGCTGATCGTCGTCGACGACGCCAGCGAGGACGCAACGCCGGTCGAGATCAAAGTTCTGATCGATGGCGGCGGCTATCCGGGCCTGCGCTATTTGCGTCACGATACGCGCAGCGGCCAGAGCGCGGCAATGCGCTCAGGGATTCTCGCAGCAACGAGCCCCATCATCGCCACCATGGACGGCGACGGGCAGAACGATCCGCGCGACATTCCCCGTCTTTTGGAGATGCTCGCCGCCCCGGGATCGGACGGCCCCGCCCTCGTCGGCGGCGTGCGCACCGAGCGCAAGGCGACCGGGTCCAAACGCTGGGCCTCGCGTGCCGCCAACTGGATCCGCGACAAAGTGCTCAAGGACGAGTGCCCCGATACCGGGTGCGGCATCAAGGTCTACTGGCGCGACGCGTTCGTGCGGCTGCCGTATTTCACCAGTATGCACCGCTACCTGCCTGCGCTGTTCCAGACTTATGGCCACGAGGTGGCCTACCTTCCCGTGAACGACCGGCCGCGGCAGGCGGGCGTTTCCAAGTACAACAACCTCAATCGCGCCCTTGTCGGCCTTTATGACCTCATCGGCGTCACGTGGCTCAGACGGCGGACCAAGGTGCCGCGGATCGTGGAGCGGCATCCCGAGATCCAGCTCGTCACCGACATCGCCACGCGGCTGAAACCGGTGAACGATGACGGGGCGCGATTGAGCGCCGGCGACAAGAACTGAGACAAGCGCGGGGCGAAGCCGACTTTGGGACAGTGACACGCACATGGACTTCCTAGCCAACGCCGCGGCGCAGCTCGGCCAATGGTGGCTCGACACGTCCGCCACCGAGAAGACCTGGCTCGCCGTGGGATTCATGGCGCAGCTCATGTTCTCCATGCGCTTCATCGTGCAGTGGATCGCGAGCGAGCGCGCCCGGCGCTCCATCGTGCCGGAGATGTTCTGGTATTTCAGCCTAGTCGGGGGGGCGATGCTCTTCGCCTACGCGATCTACCGGCTCGATCCCGTGTTCATGCTGGGCCAGGGCATGGGGCTCGTGATCTACAGCCGCAACATCTACTTCATCCGGACGCATCGCAAGAGCGAGGCCCGTGCGGCGGCGGCACCGGGCGTCCCGGCCGAATAATCTGGCGGCGGCCACCCCCGTTGAATTCGGTCCACTTTGATCCCACCTTTCTGATGATACGGCGGTGCGGAGGCTTCACAGGCGCGCTAAGTGTGCTATAAGCCGCGCAATCGAGAAGCCGCTCGGCGACGGGCGGCTTTTGTTATCGGCCATTTGGGTGCCCACCCAGGGCCGAGCCCTCCTTTCCGGAAGCGACGGCAGATCCTTTTGCGGTTCGTCGGCTCGTCCGGAGTTCATCGGTGACGCGGGGTGGAGCAGCCCGGTAGCTCGTCAGGCTCATAAC
>CAYUBZ010000114.1:0-7386 GCA_964443205.1 uncultured Hyphomicrobium sp.
ATGGGATCGGCGAAGACGTAGTTGTAGTCGATGATCGGGTAGGCGTAGGACTCCGAGTTTCCGGTCCCGGGTTCGGTGAACATCAGCCCGCCGAAATGATAGAGCTCGGCGCCGAAGTAGTTGCGGTCCGAGATGCCCTGAACGAACACCTTGTCGACGCGGTCGGTCAGCAGGATGTTGTCGAGCTTGTAGAAGCGGCGGAACGTATCGTCGCTCTCAAGCGTGACGTCCCAGCCGAACTTCCACCAGCTCGACAGCGCAAAGAGACCCTTGGTCGCGATGCTGCCGCGCCAGCCGGCGTACTGCTCGCGGTCGACAATTGACGACGGCAGATCGCCGGCGTCCTGATCGATGCCGGCCAGTCTGATGGAGTACTGGCCATTCTCGAGCCGATGGCGCCACTCTCCCTGCCAGAGCACGCCCTGGCGCGAGGTGACCATCGGGTAGAACGTGAAGTCGTAATTGGGGGCGAGCGCAAAGTAGTAGGGAATGGTCGCGCCGAAGCCCAAGGTCGAGGAGCTGGAGAACTCCGGCATCAGAAAACCGGACTTGCGCTTCACGGACGGGTCGGGGTGCTCGAAGTAGGGCATCCACATGACCGGGACGCCGAAGACCTCAAACTGCGCATCCTGATAGGTGATGGTCTGGGCCGACTGATCGTGGATGATGGTCGCGGCGCTGATGCACCACAAGGGCGGCATGCCATCTGCGCTCTTACAGGGCGTGAAGCGACCGTTCTTGAACACGGTGGTGTTGCCGCCGCGCCGCGTCGCGCGCTCGGCGGCGATGCGCGTGTCGTCCTTGGCAACGACGCTCAAGGACTGGACGAAGCCGTCGCGGAAGTCGTCGGTCAGGGTGTAGCGGTCGGCGCGCACGATGTTGCCGTTGGGTTCCTTGAGAACCACGTTGCCGACGGCGGTCAGCGTATTCGCCGATTGATCGTAAACGACCTGATCGGCCGTGAGGATGTAGTTGTTGTAGTAGATTTCCACGTTGCCGCGCGCGATCACGCGCGTGCCGCTGGTGTCGTAGATCAGCTCGTCGCCCTGCAGATAGAGCGGCTGCGACCTGTCGAGATTGCGCGAGGGCCCGACGAGACTGGTCTTGGGGAACGTGCTCGACTTCGAGACTTGCGGCGCGACGACGGAAGGATCCTGGGCGGTGGCGACCCCGCCGTGCAGGGTGAATAGCGCGGTCAGGGCCGCGAACATGGCCATACGCCCCCAGCCAGCGACCTTACGGTGCCGGCAGGGAACGCGTGACCATCCGCAAGCCTCGTGCGGTGCCCGCGCAACACGCATCACTCAGCCATCCTCCTGGTGCAACAGCACAGTAGCCGAGACAATCATAACCAGGATCACGGGCAGCCATATCGCCGCCCATGGGGGCGCCAATCCGGCCACACCGATCTGCCGGGAGACTTCTGACATCAGAAAAAAGCCGAAACCCCCCACCAGTCCTGCGATGACCATAGTCTGGATGCCCCCAGAGCGGAATGACCCCAGCGACACAGTGGCGGCCAAAAGGACCATCGCTGCGCACAGCAGCGGCCGCGCCATGAGAGCCTCGTATTGGATGCGCAGTCGATCGGTCGAAAGTTTAGCTTTTTCAGCCACTTCGATCAGTCCTGGGAGCTCCCAGAACGACACCGAGAACAGCGATCCCAGAGCGTCGGATACGCGATCCGGTGTAAGGTATGTGGACAAGAGATAGGTATCGAATCTCTCCGGTTCGCGGCCCAGGCGGACGACCCAGGCGTCCTGGATCTCCCAGAAGCCCTCGCGCAGGTCCGCGCGCGCCCCGTCGACGCGCTCCACGAAGTGTCCGTCGGGATCGAAGACGAAGACGGTGACCCCGGTGAGGGTGAGCCCCCGATTGGAGGCCAGTGCGGCACTGATCACGGACTGGCCATCGGCCCCGTTCTGGCGCAGCCACGAGGCCCCAGAGCGCGAGCGCAAGAGGTTGGATTCCTTGCCGAATGCCTCTGCGAACAGGCTTTCGGACTCGGTGCGTCCGGCGGCCGCCAGCGGGTTGAACACGGTCACGGCGAGGGTGCCCAGCACGAAGGCGACGATGAGGCCCGGGCGCAGGAAGCCCCACACCGACATGCCGCCTGCGCGCATCACCACGAGCTCGCTGCGGCGGCTCAGCTGCAGGAGCGCGGCAATGCTGCCGACGAGCACCGCGAAGGCGACGAGATACTCCGCGTAGGCCGGCAGCCGCAGCACGGCGATGAGGGCGAGCGTCAGCGGGGGGACCTCGCCGTATTTGCCCGACTGGCGCAAAAGCTCCACGAAGTCGATGAGGAAGATCAGCACCGCGCAGACCAGGAACGTAATGAGAATTCCCAGAAGGAAGCGGCGGGCGACATAGAAGCCGAGGGTGCGCATTTTGAACATTTCCTCAGCCGCTCCGCGCGCCGCGGGCGCCAAACGGCAGGGCCCCGCTGAGCTGGCGCAGGCCCGCGCCAATTCTATCGAGGTTCTCGGCGAGCAAACGCGCGAGCCGGCCGCTCGGGAGCTTGCGGCGGGCCCGCTCGATGACCCACAGCGACCCCAATATTCCGGCGAGCGGCAGGCCATAGAGGAGGGGCACGGCGTCGGCGTTGAGCGCCACGATGTTGTTGACCGCCAAGCCGCTCAAGCGCAGGGCGGCGGCAAGCACGAAGGCGATGGTGACCTGTTGGATCCGGCTCTGGCGTGTTGAGCGCGCTTGGCCCACGGCGGCCAGGGCGATCAGCGCAAAGGCCAAGGGATAGAGCGGGTTGGCGGACCGCTCATGCAACTCGGCCCGGAACTTTCCCGGGGCGGTCTTGTAGACCCCGCTCGTCGGCTCGGGGTGCACGAGCTCGTCGAAGTAGCGCTCACGCGGTTTCAGGTCCTCGTTATCGCTGATCTTCTTCTCGAAGCGGTCGAGATCGACGGCGTACTTGTCGAACGCAATGATCTGTGCCGGCTCGTCCTTGTCGGTACGGCGCACGATGTGGCCTTGGGTCATGATGAGATAGTTGGAGGGCTCGCGCTTCACGATGATGCCGCGCTCGGCCAGGTAGGACTGGCTCTGCGCCTTGTCGCGCGTGTCGTGCACGATGAGGCCCAACAGCTCCCCGTTGAGCGCGCGCTCGCGGATGTGGAAGGTGAGGTCCGGCTCGGGGCTGGAGAATTGTCCCGGCTGGATGACCTGGGTGAGGATGTCGGTGCGCACTTGCATGACATATTCGCGCAGCAGCCGCATGCTCCACGGCATGGCGATGTGATTGACAAAGGCCACGCCCACCGTAACCAGCATTGCCAGCAACAAGAGCGGTTTGGCCGCGCGCCAGATGGTGGCGCCCGACGCGGTGAGCACGATCAGCTCTGAATCGCCGTTGAGGCGGTTGAGCGTATGGATGGCGGCGATCAGCAGCGAGAAGGGCGCGATGATGGCCATCAGGTTGGGAAGCGCCAGCGTGGTCATCTTCATCAGCGTCAACACGTCCTGCCCTTGCGAGGTGACGACGTTGAGCTGGCGCAACGCCAGGGCGACCCAGACGATGCCGGACAGCGACAAGAGGATGATCAGCAGTGCTCCCCCGGCCTGCCGAAAGACATACCTTTCGAAAATTGTCATCGTATCCGGAGGCAAAACTTGCGGGCGTCGCTCGCGCTTCCGCCCTGGACCCGTCCTAGCCCTTTGGGTTTCACGCCAGCATGGCGAAAATTCGGCTCCCTGCCAGTCACTTGCCGCAAAGCCAAGAGCGTGTGGCGCACCGCCCGCGGTGCGGAACGCAGCGGGAACATAAACGCCATCGATGCCCAAAATCGTGTGGGGCCCGCGCGCGTTGCTTGCAACTTGCAGCCCGACTGGCTTAGCTCGGGCCCGCAAGCGTCGAAATTTCCCTGCCTGCACGCTAGGTCTGGGGTCCTCCGCGATCGGCAGCGGGGGGCATCGCGTGGATGAGCGCATCCGCGACGGTCTTGGCTGTTGCCTCGGGCCGGCAGACGCAACGGACACGAAACCCGACTGGGAGCCTGCCTCATGACAAACCGTCCCGAGATCGTTTTCGCCCCGCTGGGAGCCGAACTGGAGCCAACCTGCGTCGTGCTCGTGGGCGACGATGTGGCGCTCGGCAGCCGCGCCCGCGAGCTCGATCAGCGCTCGGGCGGTGCCATCGGCAAGGCCGCCGAGGCCGCGCAGTTCAAGGGCAAGAAGAAATCGACGGCCGAGCTCTTGGCGCCGGCGCGCATCGGCGCGAGCCGGCTGGTGCTGTTGGGAATCGGCAAGGCCCATGACCTCAAAGAGAACGACTGGGTCACGCTGGGCGGCACTGCGGCCGGCGTGATCTCGACACGCAAATCGAAGAGCGCAAGCCTGATCGCCGAGGCGGCCGACACGAGCGGCATCCGCCCTGAGACCCTGGCGGCGCTGCTGGCCTTCGGCGCCGGGCTGCGCCACTACGAGTTCCGCAAATACCAGACCAAGCAAAAGTCCGACGACGACAACGCCGAGCCCGACAAGCTGCAGAAGCTGGTCGTTCACTGCGCCGATCCCGACAAGGCGCGCTCAGCCTTTGCCCGCTATCAGGCGGTCATCGACGGCGTCGTCACGGCGCGCGACCTCGTCAACGAGCCGGCCAACATGCTGGGCCCGGTCGAGTTCGCCGACCGCGTGCGCCAATTGACCGACGTCGGGGTCGAGGTGGAGATCCTTGAGGTAGAGGAGCTGGAGAAGCTGAAGATGGGCGCGCTGCTGGCGGTGGCGCAGGGCAGCGTCCGCCCGGCCCGCGTCGCCGTAATGCAGTGGCACGGCGCCAAATCGAAGCGCGCCAAGCCGCTCGTGTTCATCGGCAAGGGCGTCGTGTTCGATACCGGCGGCATCTCGATCAAGCCCGCGGCCGGGATGGAGGACATGAAAGGCGACATGGGAGGGGCTGCCTGCGTCGTCGGCCTCATGCAGACGCTCGCCGAGCGCGAGGCCAACGTCAACGCCGTGGGCCTGATCGGCATGGTCGAGAACATGCCGTCGGGCTCCGCCATCCGCCCCGGCGACATCGTGACGGCGCACTCAGGCCAAACGGTCGAGATCCTCAACACCGACGCCGAGGGCCGGCTCGTCCTCGCCGATCTCATCTCCTACGCCCAGGAGCGGTTCAAGCCGCGCTTCATGATCAACCTGGCGACGTTGACCGGTGCCATCATGATCGCGCTCGGCAAGGAGTACGCCGGGCTCTTCTCCAACGACGACAAGCTTTCCGCCGAGCTTATCGACGCCTCGCTGGCGACCGGCGAGAAGGTGTGGCGCATGCCGCTCGACAAGGCCTACGACAAGATGGTCGAGTCCAAGAACGCCGACATCAAGAACCTGGGCGGGCGCTGGGCCGGCGCCTGCACGGCGGCCGCCTTCCTCAAGTACTTCGTCAAGGACACGCCGTGGGCGCACATCGATCTGGCCGGCACCGCCATGGACGCGCCCAAGTCCGACATCAACCCGAGCTGGGGCTCTGGCTGGGGCGTGCGCCTGCTCGATCGCCTCGTCGCCGACAAGTACGAGAAGGCCGAAAAGTAGGGGCATCAGAGCCCGCAGCATGCCTTTCTAACACTCTGTAAATACGTATTAACATCCCACACAGTTTCCATAATATATATTATGCGAATGACGTGTGGGCAAAGCAGCGAAGCGCGCCGCATCGCCCAGAGCAGCGTCCCTTAGAGCAGCGCGTTCTCGGCCCGGCGCACGCCGGCCGCAATCAGCGCGGCGTAGAGTGCGCTGACGAAGCCCGACAGCACGTTGACGCTGATCACGATGCCCGCGAGCCACGCCAGTTGCGCGTTAAGAGCAACGCTCAAGACCGTGACGATGAAGTCGTCGAACGCCTGCTTGATCTGGAAGAAGAGCTCGCTCACCTGCTCGATCGAGGGATGCGGGGGCAGGTTGAAAAGGATCTGCCAGCCGATGTCGCCGACGCTTGCGGCCGGCAGCACGGTCACCGCGGCGAGCAGCGCAAGCCCGGCCGAGAACATGAGCCCCAAGAGCGGGGCCAGACGGAAGTAGCCCCACCGCATGGGCAGCGCGTTGGCCCTGATCGACAGCAGCCGCAAGAGGCTGGCGCCGGCATAGATGCAGACGCCGAACACGACCGCCACCCAGAAGAGACGGTCGGCATCGGTGCCTGAGAACGTGAAGAGCGCGGCGACACCGGCGAGCACGCCCTTGAGCGCCGCCTCCGAGAAGCCGACGAGACCGGTGAGGAGCACGCCGGGCGTCACCAGGGCCCCGAAATAGAACGGCAGCTCGTAGCGCAGCCGCGCGACCTCGAGGCGAAGCCCGATCAGAAAGCTCAAAGCTGCCGTCACGCCCGCGAAGATGAACGGGTGGTGGTAGCCGAAGGCCGCGACGCCGGCGACGGCTGCAATCTCGGCCGCCATGATGAGGGCGTTGACGAGGATGCGCAGCACGATCATATCGCCCCTGAAACGGCTCGCGGCGGGACGTTCTGCCCCTGCCCTTACAATGCACTCTATCGGAGAGGATCGCTGGTGGACAACAACGGCGCGAAAAAGACGGTTCCCGATCTCCTCGCCGTCATGGCCGCGCTGAGGACGCCCGGCACGGGGTGCCCATGGGACCTGCAGCAGACCTTCGCGACGATTGCGCCCTATACCATCGAGGAGGCCTACGAGGTGGCCGACGCCATCGCCAAGGGCGACCTGGCGCACCTGAAGGACGAGCTGGGCGACCTGCTGTTCCAGGTCGTCTATCACGCACGCATGGCCGAGGAGCAAGGCGCGTTCGCCTTCGCCGACGTCGTCGATGCGATCACGGCCAAGATGATCCGCCGTCACCCGCACGTGTTCGGAAGCCCTGAGCAGCGCGCGGCCGGCGCGGCGCCCGGCTTCTGGGAGCGCGCCAAAGCGGCCGAGAAGAAGGCGGCGGAGAAGGACGAGACATCGACGGCCGGCGTCCTCGATGGCGTGCCCACCGCCCTTCCCGCGCTGACGCGCGCCGTCAAGTTGCAGAACAAAGCCGCCAAGGTGGGATTCGACTGGCCCTCGCTGACACCTGTCCTTGCCAAGCTCAAGGAGGAGCTGGCCGAGCTGGAGCAGGAGATTGCAGGTGCCAGAGCCGAAGGCGCAGACAGCAGCTCCAAAGCAATCGAGGAGGAGTTCGGCGATCTCCTGTTCGTCATCGCCAACGTTGCGCGCCACCTGAAGCTCGATCCGGAGGCTGCGCTGCGGGCGGCGAACGCCAAGTTCATCCGCCGCTTCCGCTACATCGAAGAGCGGCTCGCCGAGCAAGGGCGGACGCCGGCGCAATCCAACCTCGCCGAGATGGACGCGCTGTGGGACGAGGCGAAGGCCAAAGGCTGCTGAACCACGTCGAGCGAAACTGCCGAAATTTTGTGCACGA
>CAYUBZ010000115.1:0-6920 GCA_964443205.1 uncultured Hyphomicrobium sp.
AGGATCGGCTGGATCTTGGACTGGCCGACCACCTCGCGCATGGCGCTCTCGGCCACCTCTTTCACCGTGGTATCGGGGTTCTGGATGTTGAACAGATATTGGGCGGCGTCCTTGATGCGCCACAGGACGACGAAATCGATGTCGACGATGTTCTCGTCGCCGGTCAGCATCAGGCTCTCGGCGCGCTCGTCGCGGCTCGCGCCGGCCAGGCGTGCATTGCCCGTCGAACGCATGCCGATCTCGATGATGTTCTGGCGCGTCACTTTCGGCAGCCGCACCTCCTCGATGGGATAGGGCAGGCGGAAGTGAAGACCCGGCGGCTCCTGCCGGGTGAACTTGCCAAAGCGCATGACGACGCCCAGCTCATCCGGGTTGACCCGGAAGAAGAACGCCTGCCAGACGATGACGGCGCAGGCGACGATGGCGATCAGATAGAAGAAGAGCGTGCCTCCGGGGAAGCCGCCGCCGTGCATCACCTGCTTAACCTTGTCTTGACCGCGCTTGAGCATTTCCTCCAGATCGGGCGGCTGCCCGCCCCCGCTGGGACCCTGCCCCCACGGACCCCCGCCGTTGCCGCTCTTCCAGCCGCCACCGCCACTTTGATTGCTCCACGGCATATGCCAGGTCCTTCAATGCTTTGAGGCTTTGCGGGGCCCTGGCCAACGGGCGAGCCCCGCCACGCCCCCAACGGGGACGCGCTTCCCTTTCCTCGGCGGAAACGGAACGTGATGCCTTATAGGACAGGGCATCCCTTAAGCGCAAACGCGCTCATAACATTGGTTGCCGGGGGGCTGCGTTCAAGCCGAGCCGGCGGGCGTTTGGCGCGCCAATCCCTTGCGCTCCATCAGCACAAACGTCGCGGCAAACTCGTCGCGCGGGCCTTGGGGCAGCGGCGTGCGCGCCAGCTCCTCCCACTCGCTCCAGTCCACGTCCGGAAAGAACGCATCGCCCTCGGGCCGCGCGTGCACTTCCGTTTTGTAGATGAAACGTGCCATCGGCAACGCGTCCTTGAAGACGTCCGTGCCACCGATCACCATGATCTCTCCGGCGCCGCGCGCTTCGGCGCATTTCCGGGCGCGTGCGAGCGCTCCCGCGAAGTCGCTGGCGACGATGGCGCCCTGCGGCCGGAAGCTCGCGTCGCGCGACACCACGATGTTGTCGCGGCGATCGAGCGGCTGCTTGAGCGATTGGAACGTCTTGCGGCCCATGATGACCGGCTTGCCGATGGTGACGCGGCGGAACGTCTTGAGATCGGAGGAGAGCTGCCAGGGCAACCCGCCATTGCGGCCGATGACGCCGTTCTCGGCGATGGCGACGACGAGAGAGATGATCATGCGGCGCCCCTCAGACCGCGACGGGGGCTGAGATGTGCGGGTAGGGGTCGTAGCCGTGCAGCGTGAAATCCGCAAACGTGAAGTCCGAGATCGCGCGCACGCTCCCGTTGATCTCCATGCGCGGCAGGGCGCGTGGCGTGCGTGTCAACTGCTCCTCGGCCTGGTCCAGATGATTGAGATAGAGGTGCGCGTCCCCGAAGGTGTGCACGAACTCCCCGGGCTTTAGCCCCGCGACCTGCGCCATCATCAGGGTGAGCAGCGCATAGCTTGCGATGTTGAACGGCACGCCGAGGAACACGTCGGCCGAGCGCTGGTAGAGCTGGCAGGAGAGTCGCCCCTCGGCCACGTAGAACTGAAACAGGCAATGGCACGGCGCCAGCGCCATGTCGGGAAGATCGGCCGGGTTCCACGCCGAGACGATCATGCGGCGGCTGTCGGGATTGGTTCTCAGCGTCTCGACCACCTCGGCGATCTGGTCGATGGTGCGGCCGGGTCCTGTCGAAGACGGGCCTTCGCCCTTTGGCGCCGCCCAGGAGCGCCATTGCTTGCCATAGACGGGCCCCAGCTCGCCGGTCTCGTCCGCCCACTCGTCCCAGATCCTCACGCCGTGCTTTTTCAGATAGCCCGTGTTGGTGTCGCCGGCCAGAAACCATAGCAGCTCGTGGATGATCGATTTGACGTGCAGCTTCTTGGTGGTGACCAGCGGAAACCCGTCAGCGAGATCGAAGCGCATCTGATGCCCGAAGATCGACAGCGTGCCCGTCCCGGTGCGGTCGGTCTTGGCCACACCCGTCTCGCGCACGCGGCGCATCAAGTCGAGGTACTGCTTCATGAGGGAAATATAGTGTGATTCAGGCTTGGGCGGGGGCTCAGCCGGCAGGGGGAACGGCGATGAGGAGCAGGCAGACCGCCACCACCGTATTGTAGAGGGCGTGGCAGAAGATCGTCGCCCACAGGCTGCCCGTGCGCACGAGCACCCAGGACAGGTAGAGACCGATGCCCAGCACCTCGATCAGGCCGAAAATCGAATAGCCCGCGTGCAGGCCGGTCCACAGCAGCGTGGTGAGGATGCTGGTGCCAATGAGCCCCAGCCGCGTCTTGGCGAGTCCGGAAAAAAGAAAGCCGCGAAACAGCAGCTCCTCCGACAAGGGCGCCCCGAGGCTGATCACGGGCAGCATCACCCACAGCGCGTCTCCCTGCAGAAGCTGCTGGAAAGGGCGCAGGTCCCCGAACACCACCGTCGGCTGCCAGTAGAGCAGCCCCGCCGTCCACAGCCCCGTGCCGGCAAACAACGGCAGAAGCGCTATCGGCAGCACGCGCCATCCCCCGGCCGGCGGCACCAGCGCCAGCGTGCCGGCGCGGCTGGCGGCGGAGCGGCCGGCTACCGCCAGCGTCAGCAAGATGACGCCGATCTGCAAACCGGCGGCCCAGGTCGCAAGTTGCATCATCACCTGTTGCGAGGATTCGCCCGCCACCACCGGCCCGGTGCCGCCCGTGAACCAGCCGTAGGCGAGCGAGACCATGGCGGCGGCAAGCCCGGCCAGCAGGAAGATCCCGACCGCCACGGGCAGCACCGCCCACGCCGGCCATCCCAAGCGCGGCGCGTAGGCCGCGGGCCCCTTGGTGAGCGCTCCCAGAATCGTCATGCAACCCCTCCGGCTCCCGACGGCGCTTGTGCCGCCTCGACAAGTTTGCCATCGATAGGCCATCGACCCGCACCTGCGAGGCCCCCACGTTGACACTCACCCGGCAGAGCGTGCGCGCCCTTTACCACGGCACCGACCGCCAAGCGCGCACCTTTCGCTATGCCATGCTTTTCTTCGACATCGCCTCGGTGATCTTCTTCATCGGCGCATCGATGGCGGGCCAGCAACCCTGGATCTACTGGGTCGACGCCGTCATCGCGGTCGTGATCATTGCCGACATGGCGGCGCGCTTCTGGATCGCCAAGCATCCCTTGGTGCTCTTTAAGCAGCTCACCACCTGGACCGACCTCATCGTCATCGTCACGCTGATCCTGCCGACGCTCTTCGACAGCCTCTTGTTCCTGCGCGTGCTCCGCGCGCTCAGGGTCCTGCGCTCCTACCGCGTGCTGGCGGATCTGAGAAGCGAATCCTCCTTCTTCAAGCGCAACGAGGACGTGATCCAGTCCGTGATCAACCTGGTGGTGTTCGTCTTTGTCATGACGGCGCTCGTCTACGTCCTCGAAGTGCATCACAACCCCAAGATCACAAATTATGTCGATGCGCTCTATTTCACCATAACGGCGCTGACCACCACCGGGTTCGGCGACATCACGCTGGAAGGCACCTCGGGGCGCCTCATCTCGATCTTCATCCTGCTGGTCGGCGTCGCCCTCTTCCTGCGCCTCGTGCAGACGATTTTCCGGCCCCCGCACGTGACTTACGAGTGCCCCGACTGCGGCCTCAGGCGCCATGATACGGATGCCGTTCACTGCAAGCACTGTGGCCGTCTTCTGCACATCGCAACCGAAGGTGAAGGGGATTGAACGTTAAGACTGACCGGTACATAAGCCCGCCCCCTACATCCCCCGGACACGACAGGCTTTTTTTTCGCCACGGCTCCCATTATATTGAGGGTGCCGGATTCGTCCGGATATGGCGATAAACGCGGCCGTAATAAGCCGATCGGACCCGGGGGCGGTACCCGGCGCCTCCACCACATGCCCGTGCGACCGGCCAGGACGGCCTTAAGACACACGCTTTGAGCGGCGCGGGCATCTGATGGGGGCGAAATAGGATCGACGAAGGTGTAAAGGGCTTAGCTTTTGCTCGGCATGGTACCGCCGTCATCGGGCCAATCAGAATAGTTGCCAATGACAACTATGCTGAGGCTGCTCTCGCTGCGTAACGCAGTGCGAAAAGCCTAAACTTGAAGCCCTTGCCCTTAGCCGGGTAAGGCGCGGTCCGGAGGGCACCGGGCAACAGAAGCCCTCCACTTCTACCCCCGCTCTGCGGGGACCATTCTACCCCCCGCTCCGCGGGAAAGTGTAATCGGGGCATTTGAGAGCGCGACCCGGGACAATAGCGAGACCGATGCCGGCCGAGCCGACGATCGACTACGACACGTTAGCCCAGGACGCCATGCGCGGCCTCGTGCGCACCGTGCTGTACCAGGCCGCCAAGTCGGGCCTGCCCGGCGACCATCACTTCTACATCTCCTTCGACACCACCGCTTCCGGCGTCGTGCTGTCCAAGCGCCTCAAGGACAAGTACCCGCACGAGATGACGATCGTGCTGCAGCACCGGTTCTGGGACCTGAGCGTGGCCGACGACGGCTTCGAGGTGAAGCTGACCTTCGACGGCATCCCCGAGCGCTTGGTCGTGCCCTTTGCGGCAATCCGCGTGTTCTTCGATCCTTCGGTGCGCTATGGCCTGCAGTTCGAGGATCTGGACGCCGAGCCCGAGGGCGCCGAGCCCCCCACCGAATCCATGGCCCAGCGCTTCTCGCGCGGCGCCGACCACGCCAATGGTGCGCCCGCGACCCTGCGCTCGACCGCGCCGAAAAAGCCGCGCGTGCCGCGCAAGCCGAAGGCGGCCAAGCCGCCCGTCGAAGCGCCGGCCGCCGACGCCGGCGAGACACCGCCCCGGGGGCCGAAGGTCGCATCCGCGCAGAAGTCGGTCGGCCCCGCCGACGACAAGCCGCGCCAGGACAACGGCGGCGCGCAGATCGTGAGCCTGGATGCTTTTAGGAAGAAGTAGGGGGCGTGGTCCGTGTTGGGCGAAATACTTCAATTGACTGTCATGGTATCGTCGACGTTCCCGAGCTAACCTCCAGGAGGCGCATGCCGCCAGCCGCGGAGGAACCTGCCTGCCGACGGCTCACCTCTGTTTTGACTTGGCTTCGGCCCACCCTTGTTGCAAAAATACCGTCAATCTCATGATTGCAATAGCTTCAATACCGCCCCCGAACTGAGGACTAGAGCCGGCTCAGATGGGCCGGCCGCGCAAGAAATAAGGGGACCACAATTGTTCGCTCAGCGGATGTTATTTTTCCTAGCTGTCTCATCTCTGCTTATCCTTCGCGCCTCTGCCGCTCAATTTGTTGCGCACCTTGACGGATACGGCGAAGATTTTGATTTGGATGCGACAATACGGATCATGGGGGAGATCGACGTTGACGACCATAAGAAACTTCTAGCGGCGTTGGGAGATCGCGAAGTCCAAAAAGGCCTGCCCATATATCTGGACCTCGACAGCAAAGGGGGAAACTTCGAGGAGGGTCTCAAAATTGCGCAAATAGCCCTCGATAAGCGACTGAGCATCCGACTCGGAAAGAACGCAGATTGCCTATCGGCATGCGCCATTATCTTCATGGCTGGATCCCGCTTTACGACAGTCGGATCCACGCTGGAACGCCGCATGCACCCCACCGCAAAATTGGGTTTTCACGCGCCGACTTTGGATGTTGGCGGCGGAACATCGAGCGTTGAGGAGATGAATGAGGCCTACGATGAAGCCGTGGAGGGCATTGGCAGCAAGCTGCTTGCAATTGCGCGTTTTCGCGGGCGCATATGGAACAATCCGCTAATCAGATCCGACCTCGTAAACGAAATGATGCTGCGCCGAGGCACGAACTTTTACTTTATAGACACGGTTCGAAAAGCCGTCATGAATGAAATCGAACTCGACGACGCCGGGGGGCCATCGATAAACGATGACGCAGTAAAAGACGCTTGCGCGAACTTCTTGGCCTTGCACTCGTCAAGTCAGTTGGCCGACGATACATGGTACGGTCCCATCAAGAAGACGCATGATTCAGAACTCGTCACCTATGAGGTGCCATTGAACCGTGGCCAATGCATTGCCGCTGTACCGGTCGACGGCGACACCGGCGGTCCGCTTGGCTTTGGGAGTGTGAGCATCAGCGAAGTTAATGGCGAGAAAGGCACGTACTATCTAGCCGAAGCCTGGGGATTCTGGCCGGGCGCCAAGCGACTAGAGTCCCTCCCGCCTAGACCTCCGCCCAAACCTGCTCCCCCTGCGCGGACCGCTGCACTGCCGGAGCCCGAGCCGCAAGCTGCACCGCCTCCGTTTGTGCCGTCGCTCGGATACTCCTGGAACTACAGAACCCGCCGGGCTGGCGAAAAACGCGCGCTTAACGCCTGCACAGGTTCCTGTCGCATTGCGGTCTGGTTCCACCACACCTGTGGTGCCATAGCCGTGGGCGAGCGCGGCGGCTGGGGAACCGGATGGCACGGCAACAAAAACGAGGCTCGTAGAAAAGCTATCGCCTTCTGCACCAAAGTGGATACCGGCTGCACCATCAAGAACACTATTTGCAGCCCGGGCGGTTACGGGGCAATTGCAGTTCAGAACCCACCATGATGGCCCCCATTCGCTCACATGCCACACGAGCTCTTGTTAAGCTGCGATCAGATAGGTATTGGGGGCGGCCGTCGTGAATAGTACAGGTCTGTCAGTTATCTCCGCGGCAATCTTCACTTTGGCGCTAACGGCCGGTGCGCTTGCTGAACGCTACGGCACGTTCGTCGGCCACGTAATTACGCAGTGGGAAGATGACGGGCGGCGGATGACCCTCATCGAGCCGTTCCAATTCGTCGAC
>CAYUBZ010000115.1:6930-7285 GCA_964443205.1 uncultured Hyphomicrobium sp.
GGGGACAAAGATGGAAAGTCCCGAGGGGCATTGCTGTGGATGGCGCGTCAATACCCTCAATCTTGTGGAGCCTGATCGGCGGTCCCTTTGAGGGAAAATATAGAAATGCGTCCATCATTCATGATTACTACTGCGAGATTAGAAGTCGCCGCTGGCAAGACGTGCACAGAGTGTTTTACGACGCCATGCGCGCAGCCGGCGTTACCAAAGCGCGCGCCTTGCTCATGTTTGAAGCCGTGAACCGTTTCGGCCCACGCTGGGACAAACCGACAATCGATCCAAAGTGCCTGAAGCCGAATGGCGACCTAGACTTGGGGAAGTGCACTAGAAATAGCGCCGTGTCGAAGACGGACAT
>CAYUBZ010000116.1:0-7250 GCA_964443205.1 uncultured Hyphomicrobium sp.
CGCATTCAGGCGATTTGGACGGAGTGCCTGGAGACATATGGCGGCCCGTTCTTGTTCGGGAAGCTCAGCCTCGCCGACGCCATGTTCGCGCCGGTCTGCACCCGCTTCAGAACCTACGCCGTGCCGTTAGACCCGCCGCTCTCCAAGTACTGCGACAGGATCTTCGACTGGCCGCTGACGCAGGAATGGACGGACGGCGCCTTGGCGGAGCCCGACGAGATCATCGAGCTCGAGGTCGAGTTCTGAGCGCCTAAATCACGCCTGCAGCCGTAGGCCGTTGCAGAGCAAGTGCCGGCGACTTCAATGTCGCTTGCAGGCCGCGATGACTGGATCTTCCTCGTCGAGTAGGGTCGGGAATTCCATCCCGCAAAATGCGGCAACCGACCATACGACGGTACCTACCAGCTTCCGATCCGGCGCGACCTCGATCTCGATCTTGTCACCGGGTGCCAGTCCGTAGGCAAATTCAATCTTCATTCCGCCGCGCGACACATCGCGAACGATGATGCTCTGAGCGCGGCCCTCGAAATGCATGACCGCATGAGCCCACGTGCTGCGCCGCTCAAACGTGCGCCGTGTCGGAAGTGTACGCCAAGCCGAGGAAGTCGCGCGCATATGGCCCCCATCTGGGTCACGAGTTGCCCACGCGGCGAAAGCTATCAGGCTTGCGTTGCGGCCGGCTTGCCGGAACCATTGGCTTTTTATCAATGTGGAATGCTGGCGATAACGCAGAGGCGAGGTCTTGCCTAGTTCGCGCCTTCCAAGAGCCGCCGCGCGATCACCTGGGCCTGGATCTCGGCCGCGCCCTCGAAAATGTTCAGAATCCGCGAGTCACAGAGCACGCGGCTGATCGGATATTCGAGCGCAAAGCCGTTGCCGCCGTGGATCTGCAAAGCGTTGTCCGCGTTGGCCCAGGCGACGCGTGCGCCCAAGAGCTTGGCCATGCCGGCTTCCAGGTCGCAGCGGCGCCCCTCGTCCTTCTCGCGCGCGGCAAAGTAGGTGAGCTGGCGCGCGATCATGGTCTCGACCGCCATCATCACGACCTTGTTGGCAACACGCGGGAACGCATAGATCGGCTTGCCGAACTGGTTGCGATCGAGCGCGTACTTCAATGCGAGGTCCATAGCGCACTGGGCGACACCGACGGCGCGCGCCGCCGTCTGGATGCGCGCGGCCTCGAACGTGTTCATGAGCTGCTTGAAGCCCTGGCCCTCGGTGCCCCCCAGAAGATCTGCGGCCGGCACCTCGAAAGCATCGAAGGAGATGTCGTACTCCTTCATGCCGCGGTAGCCCAAAACCTCGATCTCGCCGCCGGTCATGCCCTCGGCGGGGAACGGGTCGGCGTCCGAGCCGCGCGGCTTCTCGGCCAGGAGCATGGAAAGGCCCTTGTAGCCCTTCTCGTCCGGGTTGGTGCGCACCAGGAGCGTCATCAGGTCGGCGCGCACGGGATGAGTGATCCACGTCTTCTGACCGGTAACCTTGTAGGTCTCGCCGTCCTTGACCGCCCGCGTTTTCAAGGAGGCGAGATCGGAGCCGGTGTTGGGCTCGGTGAACACGGCGGTGGGCAGGATCTCACCGGAGGCGATCTTGGGCAGGTACTTCTGCTTCTGCTCGTCGGTGCCGTTGTTGAGGATCAGCTCGCCCGCGATCTCCGAGCGCGTGCCGAGCGAGCCCACGCCGATGTAGCCGCGCGATAATTCCTCCGACACGATGCACATGCTCTCCTTGCCGAGCCCGAGCCCGCCGAACTCCTCCGGCATCGTCAGACCGAAGACGCCGAGCTCGGCGACCTTGGCGACGATGTCGAGCGGGATGTAGGCGTTGGCGAGGTGCCACTCGTGCGCATGCGGCACGACCTCGGCTTCCGAGAACTTACGCATCTGCTCGTGGATGGCGGCGTGGGTCTCGTCGAGGCCGGTATCGCCGAAGGTGGTGGCGTCGGGCTGCGCGGCGATGAGGTCGGCAAGGCGCGACTTCACGGTCTGCGTGCTGCCGGCGGCCACGAGATCGGCGACCTCGTCCTCAAAGCGACGCACGTCGGCTTTGGCGACGCCGAGCGCCTCCGGGCGAATGATCTCGATCTGGCTCATGGGGATGCCGCCGGCGACCTGCGCCAGGTACTCGGCGAAGCCGGCAACGAGGATCAACTGCTCGAACTCGCCGAAGCGGCCTTCGCCCGCGAGCCTGCCGCCCCACACGTGCATCTGGCGCAGACCTTCGACTGTGGTGGCAAGCCAGGCGAGGCCGTGCGCGGCATGTTGGGCCGCGTCGATGCCGCCCGCCTCCTGCACCTTGGCGTGCACGCCCATTTTCGCCGCCTGCAGCACGCGGTCCGCGGATGCGACTGCGGCGGACGCCCGTTGAAGCAGGGCGTCGGGGCCGGCTGAAAGAACATCTTGCTCAGCCTTCAGCACCGCAGTCGACATCGTGCTCTCCTTGTCTCGCGAAAGTATCGGTCGTCTGGGCTCTGGGCGTGCCCGTCATTTCGATGCCGATGCACGATAACCCACACCGCCGTCAAGGCAATCTGCTGCGGCCGGAGAACGCCCGCATGCGCCAAGATGCGCGGTCTACCCTTTCTCGTCCCCGGTCAGCGCCTTGAAGAACCGGCGAGTGACGGGGCGGGCCTTTTTCCTCTTGGTCTTCTTGCGGCCTGCGGCGGCGGGAGCGGGCACCGAGACGGGGCCCTCGAAGATCTCGACCACGGCCTCCTCGATCGGCCCGAGACAGCCGACCTGAGGCTGGGTCTCGGGGACATTGCGCGGCCGGCTGCGGCCGACAGTGCGCGCGATCGCGCGTGCCGCTTCGGCCTCCTCGTAGTGCGCCTCAAACGGCAACGCGCGCTCGACGATGGAAACGGAAGCCTCACCGCCGGGATCGTCGCAGAAATCGGGTAAATCGGGCTCGAGGCTGTCCATCGCCCCCAGTGCGGCCAGTATGAGAAGAGCATCGTCCACGCCGTCGCCCGCGAGATTCGGATCGCCGAGACCCACGGGTGCGGACGCAGGCAAAGGCTGGGGCTCGGGCGTGGGCTCCTTGGCGGCCGCCCGTTTCACCCGCGGGCCCCGGATAGGCTCGTAGGCGCCGCCCTGGCGCTTGCGCCCCTTGCGGCCTCCCTTGCGCTTACCATCGTTTGCCACTTGGCCACCCTCGCCCTTGGATTGGCAGGCCGCCCGCTTTAGGAAAAGCGTAGTCTAGGAAAGGTTTAGGCGCCCGTCCACGCCACCGGCACCCACGATGGCACCACTTGCGGCGTTTGGCCCGGAAAGCAAGTCCGGCATAGACCTGCCGCTGGTGCGCGGCTAGCTTCCGCGCCGCGGGACGGAAAGGAGACCCAAGGAATGCAGCGTTACCGCGCCGTGCTTGAGGCCATCTACCGCCTTTACGAGCACAGCGGATTCACCATGGCCGGCACAGTGGCGTTCTCTTTCGTCGTGTCGCTGTTCCCGTTCTGCATCTTTCTGGGCGCGCTCGCCGGCATTTTCGGCGGACGCGATCTCGCCAGCCAAGCCGTCGAGCAACTTTTCCAGACCCTGCCTCCAGGTGTCGCCGCCGGGATTGCCCCGCAGGTCGAGGCCATCATGGGCTCGACCCGCATCGACCTTTTGACCCTGAGTGCCGGCGCGGCGCTCTTCTTCGCCACCAATGCGATCGAGACCTTGCGCGCGGCCCTGAACGGCGCCTACCGCGTCATCGAGAAGCGGCCGTACCTGTTCTGCCTGTTTCGCAGCATGCTGTTCGTTTTCGTGAGCGCCGTCTCGTTGCTGATCCTGACCTGGGCCGTCGTCGTCGGCCCGGCGATCGCGGCGCGTTTCGATCCATCGCTGACGCAGATACTCCTGAGAAGCACGTGGCTCGGCGCCACCCTGCGCTACGGGTTGGCCGCCGCCATCATCAGCGCCCAGCTCATCGCCTTCCATCTCTGGCTCGCCGCCGGCACCCGCCGCATCAAGGACGTATGGCCCGGCGTTCTTTTGTCGGTGCTCCTGTGGCTGGCGCTGGCCAGCCTCTATTCCTACTACCTTAACTTTTCCGACTACACGCGCTTCTACGCGGGTCTGTCGCAGCTGATGATCGCGCTGATCTTCTTCCAGATGACGGCGGTGATCGTGATCCTGGGTGCCGAGCTCAACCGCGGCATCTTCGAGCTGAAGCGCTTGGGCGCCGCCGCCGTGATCGAGAACCACGCCAACGGCAATGGCGCACAGAGGCGCTGAGGCACTTTCAGGCAAGCACCTCGTCAGGAAGACGGCCTTGGCCGACCCTCAGCGCTTATGCATCTGCTGGCTGGCCTCGATGACGTCCTCGATCGTCCTGAGGCCGGTCGTGGGCGCAGAGACGAGCACCGCCATGTTCCCCGGCTTGTGCTGGTTGCGGTACATGCGCATGTGCGCCTTGGGGATCTGGTCCCAAGGAAAGACCTCCGACATGCACGGGTCGATGCGGCGCTCGACCACGAGCTTGTTGGCCTGGCTCGCCTGCAACAAGTTGGCGAAGTGCGAACCCTGCACGCGCTTTTGATGCATCCACAGATAGCGGGCGTCCATGGTGAGGTTGTAGCCCGTGGTGCCGGCGCATATGACGACCATGCCGCCGCGCTTCACGACGAACACGGAGACGGGGAAAGTCGACTGGCCGGGGTGCTCGAACACGCAATCGACGTTGTTGCCCTTGCCCGTGACCTCCCAGATTGCCGCGCCGAACTTACGCGCGTTCTTGAACCAGGTGTCATATTCGGGCGTGCCGACTTTCGGCAGCTCGCCCCAGCAGTCGAAGTTCTTGCGGTTGATCACGCCGCGCGCGCCGAGCTGCATCACGAAGTCCCGCTTGTCGGGCTCGGACACGACGCCGACTGCGTTGGCGCCCGAGGTGGCGCACAACTGCACGGCCATGGACCCGAGGCCACCCGACGCGCCCCACACGAGCACGTTGTGACCGGGGCGCAGCACGTGCGGACGATGGCCGAACAGCATGCGGTAGGCGGTCGCCAGCACCAGCGTGTAGCAGGCGCTCTCTTCCCAGGTGAGATGCCGGGGGCGCTCCAGGAGCTGGCGATCCTGCACGCGGCAGAACTGCGCGAAGGAGCCGTCCGGCGTCTCGTAGCCCCAGATGCGCTGGCTCGGCGAGAACATCGGATCGCCGCCGTTGCACTCCTCGTCGTCGCCGTCGTCCTGGTTGCAGTGGATGACGACCTCGTCGCCGACCTTCCAGCGCTTGACCTTGGAGCCGACCGCCCAAACGACGCCCGAGGCATCCGAGCCGGCGATGTGGTAGGGATTCTTGTGGGCGTCGATGGTCGAGATCGGCTTGCCGAGCGAGGCCCAAACACCGTTGTAGTTGACCCCTGCCGCCATCACCAAAACGAGCACGTCGTGGCTGTCGAGCTCCCAGGTGGGGAGCACCTCGATCTGCATGGCGGTGTCGGGCTCGCCGTGACGCTCCTTGCGGATCGCCCAGGCGTACATGTTCTTGGGCACGTGTCCGAGCGGCGGGATCTCCCCGATCTCGTAGAGGTCCTTCTTTTCGGTAGAGAGCGAAAGCGCACCCATCGCGGCTTCGGATCTCGTTGCGGCGCTTTGGCTCGACATTCTTGGCTCCCGTGCTGAGCCCCACCCCCCGGCGGGGCCTCTTTTGTGCATTGCGACAACATGGCCGCATGGTTTTCAAGCCGTTTCAAGCACGTTTTCGCGCTGCAATGAAGGGGCCGCGGTGCCGCCCCCGGGGCGTCTCAACTTAACTTTAAGGCCACATAGGGCAAAATTCCCAGGGCCGAACCCCTTTCTGGGGCGGCTGGCAGCCCGTCCGCGGCGGTCCAGGGGAAGCTCTTGGATGCTCGACTTTTTGAACCGGACCTTCGAGGTCGACACCTATACGATTGTCGTGGTGGCACTCCTGTCCGCCTGGGCAGGCGTGCTCACTCTGCATGTTCTGTCGAAAACGATGCTGGCCCTGGTCTTTGTCCCCGGCTTCATCTTCGGGGCCCTCATTGCCAACTATATCTTCGAAGAGATCGGATTCCACCCCACGCCCGACAAGGAAACCAACGTCGTCGTCGCGTGCACGCTGGGCATCATCGCCGCCCTCCTCGTCCTCCTCGTGCTCACCCGGTTCACCACGATGATCACGGGCCTGCGCGTCGCGCGCCACCAGTTCCGGCGCTTCTGAGTCGCTGCTGAGGGCGCGCCTGTCGCGCTGCGTCAAAGATCATTTTGCATTGCAATCCCAGCCGGGTACTTTAGGGCGGCACGCCTTAGCCGCACCCGAGGATGACGCATGCGCGAGGACAAGAGCAAAAAAGCAGCTCCCCCACGGACACCCGACCGGCCGTGGATCTTCCGCACGTATGCCGGACACTCGACGGCGGTGAAGTCCAACGAGCTCTATCGCAACAACCTGGCGAAGGGCCAGACCGGCCTGTCCGTCGCTTTCGACCTGCCCACGCAGACGGGCTATGACAGCGATCACGAGCTCGCGCGGGGCGAGGTCGGCAAGGTCGGCGTGCCCATCTCGCACATCGGCGACATGCGCGCGCTGCTGGCCGGCATTCCGCTCGACCAGATGAACACCTCGATGACGATCAACGCGACGGCCGCCTGGCTCTTAGCGCTGTACGTCGCCGTCGCCGACGAGCAGGGTGCTGCGCGCGACAAGCTCACCGGCACCATCCAGAACGACATCATCAAGGAATACCTGTCGCGCGGCACCTACGTGTTCCCACCCGATCCCTCGCTGCGGCTCATCAAGGACACGATCGTCTTCTCCACGCGCGAATTGCCCAAGTGGAACCCGACGAACGTGTGCTCCTATCACCTGCAGGAGGCGGGCGCGACGCCCGTGCAGGAGCTCGCCTACGCGCTGGCGACGGCGCAGGCCGTGCTCGACCGCGTGAAGGCCTCCGGCGAGGTGCGCGCTGAGGACTTCGGCACGGTCGTCGGCCGCGTCTCCTTCTTCGTCAACGCGGGGCTGCGGTTCATCACCGAGATCTGCAAGATGCGCGCCTTCGTCGAGCTGTGGGACGAGATCACGCGCGAGCGCTACGGCGTCACCGATGCCAAGCACCGCCTCTTCCGCTACGGCGTGCAGGTGAACTCCTTGGGTCTCACCGAGCAGCAGGCCGAGAACAACGTCTACCGCATCCTCATCGAGATGCTGGCGGTCACGCTGTCGAAGAAGGCGCGCGCCCGCGCCGTGCAGCTTCCGGCCTGGAACGAGGCGCTCGGCCTGCCGCGGCCGTGGGACCAGCAATGGTC
>CAYUBZ010000117.1:0-3295 GCA_964443205.1 uncultured Hyphomicrobium sp.
AACCCTTATCGGCGCACGCGATCACGAGCTGCCCCCGGTCGCGATCGTGGTGCTTGACGGTGTTGTCGATCAGGTTGCGCAGCGTGAGGTCCAAGGGTGTGAGGAGCGTATCTAAGGTCGGCCAGGTGCCGCGAATGTCGACCTCGATCCCCCGGTGCGGAAGCGAACGCACGATCTCCGTCACCAGGGCGAGCGTGTCGACCGTCTCGATCGGTTGTTGGCTGAGCTTGGTGCTCGAGTAGTGCAGCAGCGCCGAGAGCATCGAGGACAGGCGCGTCGTCTGACGGCGCAGCTCGTGCAGCTTGCCGTGGGCCGCCTCGCTATCGTTGGCGCCGACTGCCGTTTCGATCTCGTCGACGAGGTAGCGCACCGCCCGCATGGGCGCCTTGAGATCGTGAGTTACGATTGCGGCGAACTGCTCCAGGTTGCTGTTCAAGACCTTCAGGTCGGCATTGGCGCGCGCCAGCTCTTTCGACTTAGCGAAGGCTTCGGCCTCTGCCATGAGCCGCGCGCGGATCTGGCGGCTGAACTCAATCTCCAAATTGGGATCCACGCCCGAGCGCGATACGACCATTAAGTAGTAGTCGCCCAGCTCCGCGAACGAGTAGAAAAGCATGTTGAGGCGCGGGTCCGCTGCCTCGGTGGTGACGATTGACACGTTTGGCAGGCGCAGCTCGTTGTTGGGTACGCCCTTGAGGGCTTTGATCTCCTCTTCGAGGCCGATCAGGGGCGGCACGCTCTGCGTGACTGGCACGCCCGTTTCGACGAAGTCCACCACGTTGCCGAAACGCTGCCGCACAATGAGATCCTCATCGAGCCACACGAACCCGTAGAGGCCACGCGAAGCCAGCAGCCCTCCGGCCTGCAGGCGCGCAAGCGACATTGGGTTTTCAAGACTAGAGTCCGCGGCGGTGGATGACATCTGCGGCTCCGAGGAAGGCTTCCCTGACGTTCTCGCCCGTCTTGGCGCTCGTACGCACAATAGGAACAGTGGACTGCGCAAGCGCCGGCGGAAGCTCGGTCGAGGCGTCTGCGAGGTCGGTCTTGTTGATGAGGAATCCGCAATAGCGCCCGGGCATGGCCTCCATGAAGCCCTGGCCCAGATGCACCATCGATTCGAGCGTCGCCTGCCGGGTCACGTCGCCGACAATCAGCGCGCCTGCGGCCTGCTTGATGTAGATGTGGGAGAGGATGTTGTCGCGGAAGTTGCCGTCGGTGTCCCAGATGATGAACTTGGCGGCCCCACCCGGGAAGAGGCCGGGCTCGATCTCGTAGCTGTAGACGTCGACGCCGAGCGTGGGCTTGTAGTCGGATTCGAAGCGGCCGAACACAAGCCGACGTGCGATCGACGACTTGCCGACGCCGATTTCGCCCAGCAGCATGATCTTGCGTGGCCTCATGGCGCGCCTTCGCCCGCAAAGCCGATCTCGAACTCCACGCGGCGGTTGGGGCTGGCCTCGCCGAGGACCTGGCTGAGATCCTGGACGTCGTTGCGGCCGACGGCGACGAGCCGCCAGGCGGGGACGCCATGCCCGATCAGGTCGGCGACAACCTTCTGGGCGCGCGCCTGCGACAGCGGTGTGTTGCGCTCCTCGCCGCCCTTCTCGTCGGTATAGCCGACCACCCGCACCAGAACCTTCGTGGCCTTGATGAGCTGGGCAAGTTCGCCGAGCGCGCCCGCGGTCACCTGCGGCTGGCGGTAGTTCGTGTCCTTGGCGAAGAAGATCGCGTGCGTGCGCGCCCATGTCTCGAGCCGCTCACGGGCCGTGGGTGCCACGGCGCGGGCAAGCTCGCCACGCAACGTTTGCAAATCGACCTGCCGCGCCATCTCCGCCCGCGACAGAGCGGTCCGCAGCCCACCGAGACCGACCTGCGTGTCGGCGTTCGCCTGCGCAAGCTGCGCCGCGAGGTCCTTGAGGCCTGCGCGGAATCCCTCCTGGGCCTGCGTCAGCTTGGTTTCGAGACCGGCCACGCGTTCGCTCAAGGCCGCGTCGGCCCGTGCGGTCTCCGATCTCGCGCGCGAAAGGTCGGCCTGCAAGGCGGCGATGTCGGCGCGGGCCTGGTCGAGACCGCTCGGCAGGGCGGTCGTGAGATCGACGACTTGCGATGCGGGCAATGCCGCCCGGAGACGGCGCAGGGCGGTTTGGCCCGCGTCGTCCGTGGGAACGAGCCCGGCCAAAGCGACGTCCCGGCCGCGGCGGGTAACGGCGACGCGCACGGGGTAGCCGGCAAGTGCGCTCTCTTTGGCCAGAATGCCCTCCGCGATCGCGCGGACCTTGCCGGTCTGGTAGCCGACATAGGCGCTCCAGGCCGCCCACGCCACCAAAGTCAAACCGAGGGTCCAAAACACCACGGCCGCCGGCGAAATGCCGCCGCGGCGCCGGGCGAGCTTGGCTTTTTCCGCCATGCCGTCGTCGAGGCTCGTTGCGTGCTCGGCGAGCAGACGATTGACGGCCCGGTCGGTGACGCGGGCATCCGTTCCGCCGTCAAAGGCCGCGCGCAGGCGCTCGATCGTCGCGACGAAGAGATCGTCGATGGTCTGCTCGACGGCGGCCGGCGCAACGCCGCTGCACTTGGCGGCCAGCAGGTGCGTCGGGGAGGCGCGCAGAAAGATCAGCGAGCTGCCCAGATCGATCCGCCGCAGCGCCGACTGGTCGGCCGCGAAGGCCTCGGTCGCGACCTCGTTGATCGCGGTCAGGATGCCGCTCACCCTCTCGTCATGCGCCGCGGTGCCATTGCTCGGCGGCCAATGCCCGACCAGCGCGCCCGTGCCGCGCCGGATCAGGTAAATCTCCTGGACCCTGAGCCGCTGCCCTTCGGCGAAGGCCAGCTCGGCAACCGGGCGCCTGGTCAGCAGGCTTCGCACCCGCAGCATGAAGGGGTTGGATTCCAGGCGGCGGTTGATCTCGTCCGTCAGGTCGGTGATGGCGCTGACCACGTAGGCCTTCACCATGCGCCCGAGCGATGGATAGAGCGCCTCGGCGAGCTCGTCCTGGCTGCCGCGGATCTCGGTCTTGATGGTCTGCACGATGAGGGGTGCTAGGGCATGCGAGACCTGCGTGTACCGATCGACCTCGGCCAGGCGCAAGGCGTCGTCGAGAACGGCGGCGACGCTTGCCGTGAAGCGCTCCGGTGTGCCGGCCTGCTCGAAGACGAGATCCATCCGGTGGCTGAGCTCGGAAAGCGCGCGGCTCTCGTTCTCGAACAGCAGCTCTTTCAACCGTGCAACGTCTTCTGTCATCGGCCGGAACTCGCGGGCTACTCGGGGACTTCTGTGACCGCTCTAGCTTTGCGA
>CAYUBZ010000117.1:3395-7176 GCA_964443205.1 uncultured Hyphomicrobium sp.
CAGGCGCGATTCGGTGCGGCGCAGGATCTCGCCCACGAGCAGCTCGCGAATTTGCTGCATTTGATCTTCGTTGGTTTCAGGCTGCACCGCCTCGCCCCTCATCTGTGCGATGGATGTCACGCTCATTGGGAATCCAATCGGATTTGGTTTTGCCTGTGGTCCGGGCGCCGTTCCGAACCCCCACGCCACGGCCGACAACACTACACGAGCTTGGCTCAGCACGCATGCGGATCTTCAGTTAGGCGACGGGCGCGGATGGAGGCTCGTCGCCCTGCAGCGCGCGGCGGAACGCGACGTAGCCGGCATTGATGCGCTGCGCATTCGCGTCCGCGGCGGCGACGTGGGCCACGACCGCGTCGGCGACGCGCCCGATCGCGCGTTTCAGATCGCGCGCCAGCGGCCATGTCTTGTCGGCGGGCGGCTCGGGGTAGAGCAGGCGGCGGTGCGCCTCCTCCTCCGCGAGCGCGAGCTGATACTCGGCGGCGGCCGCCGTTGCGAAGATCGCCTGATCGGTGGCGCTGAGGCTGTCCCACAGCGATCGGCGCAGCCCGAGTGACAACGCGGCTCCATGCTTGTTTATGCTCGTTCCGACTGAATAGGGTGCGACGGCTGTCAGTCCGAGAGAATGGCTGGCGATGGCCCCGCCCCACTCGGCTGCGAGGATGTCGCCGCGCGCCATGGCGGCCGCCAAGTCGGGCGCGCTCACCGCCGTGGGCTCGAGCCCGAAGCCGCGCACCACGTCGCGCGCCAGTCCCGTGACGGAAACGCGTTTCCCCGCCAGCTCGCTCATCTCAGCGATGCGACGCGCCGCCACGAAGCAGGCGCGGTCGCCGCTATGCCCGGCGAGCATCGCCTTGACGCCGAAGTCGCCGGCGAGATCGTCCCACAGCCCCTGGCCGCCGCCCACGAGCATCCACGCCGCCAAGTGGTCCGGCGCGATCCCGCGATCGCCGGGCAGCCCGGCGAAGTAGGCGAGCGCCCGGTGCGCGTCGAGATGATCGTGCTCCGTGCCGTGATAGAGGTCGGCCTCGCCCGAGCGCACGGCGGCAAGCCCGTTGGCGACGCCGGGAAGGAAGGCGATGCGGTAGCGGCCCCCGCTCAGCGAGGTAATGCGCTGGCCGAGGCGGCGCGCCTGATCGGCAAAGCCCGAGACGGCGTCGGGCCACGGCATGGCGAGCCGCAGCTCCTGCAAACCCTTGAGGACGGCGGGAGCTGCAACCTGAGCTTCGCCCGGCAGCCGCTGCGCCGTTGCCTCCGCCGCCGTGGCCGCCGTCGCGGCCGCAGCAGCGGCACCCGTCGTTCTCAAGAATTCGCGCCGGTCCATGGACTTACCCCCCGTGCGGATGTCGGAGGACATCAAAGCCGATCGGCGCAAACTTTACAACGGCGCGGATGGAGGCGGTCGCAGGGCGCCGCGGCTCAACCCTTGCGCAAAAGCAAGTAATTGATGGAACGAAGGAAAATGTCCGGCGCCATGTAGCCTGGAATGCGGCCAATCTCCTTGCCGGCGCGGAAAAGGACGACGGTCGGGAGCACGTTGATCGGACGCGCGAATGCCAGCCTGCGGGCCTTTGCCGTCTCGAGGCCGAGGACGAGCATGGGGATCTCGCGGCCGCGGGGAGAGGCCTCATAGAGCGGAAGCACGTCGCGGCGGAACAGGCGGCAATAAAAGCAGCCCGGCACCTCGATGACGATGAGCCTCATTGCCGGCGCGGGAAGCACCGGCGTTGGCTCGTGTATCGCGTGCCCGCGCGACAGGGGGGCGATTGCGAGGAGGACGACAATGGCAAGGGGGATGACGCGGGCGGGCATGCGACCGGAGCAGAGTGAGAAGGTCAGGGGGATCGCGCGCAACCTAGTCTGCAATCGCGCCGCCGCGCGGCGGGGACTGCCGCCATGGTTAACAGGTGTCCCGAATTGAAAGGGCAAGGCAAAAGGCCCTCACGACTTGGCGCAATGAACCGCCACCGTCGCGGCATCGCCGCCCAAATTGACGCTGCCGCTTGCACCCAGCACGCCGGAGAAGGCCTGGTTGAGCGCTTGCGCGTCGCTTCCCTCCTCCTGGATTGGGTCGTGGATGGCCGCCGTGCAGCCCGGCGGCGCGCCCGCTCCGAGCTTCACCGGGTTATCCTTGGCGAGAGAGAAGGCGATGAAGTAGCTCGGGTCGTAGACGGAGAACGTGAACTCCGGGGCGTCGGCGAGCACCGGTTGCGCGAGCGGCAGCGTGAAGTGCAGCGTGAGGATGCCGTCGTCGGTGTGCTCCAGCCAGTAGTCAACGGGAGGGTTGAACTTCAGATCTCCCTCGCCGAGCTTGGCAAACGTGAAGTAGCTGAACTCCTTGAGGCCATCGACGTTGACCTGCGCGAGCGGCTGCAGCTCCTGCCGGTCGTATTTTCCGTCGCCGTTCTTATCGAGGCCTTCGATGGCGGTTGCCGTATAGAACTCATCGAAAGTCCAGGCCTCCTGCAGGCCTGTGATCGCCGCGTTCTTGTAGAGGACCGTCGCCTTGACGGTCACCCACACGTGCGGGTGGGCGTTCGCGCCGCTCGGCAAAGTGCAAAGGGACGCCGCCAAGGCGAGTGCGGGGATGATGAGGTTTGCAGCGCGCAAGGCGGTTCCTCCCGAAGTTGCCGCTGGCGACGTCGCGCCCTGCGGATCCTGCGAATCGTCCAGCAAATGCGCCTGGAAGTTGGCGGTTGCGTGGTGCCGGCTTCCGCACTAGGGTGCGCAAACCGGATAATATCACAATTCGGAGCGGCGCAAGGGGCCTCGCGGCCGGCTGGGCCCAGGCGGCCTCCCCTCGCGGCGGTCACGATCGAGTGGAGGCGTGCATGGGGTGGATGAAGGGCCTGAGCTGCCTCGTTGCCGCGGCTCTGGCGGGTGCCACAGCCGCTGCCGCCGCCGACCAGGGCGACCTCAAGGTCGTCGTCACCATCAAGCCGATCCATTCCCTCGTTACGGCACTGATGGAGGGCATCGGCACGCCGACTTTGTTGGTCGACGGCGCCGCCTCGGCCCACAGTTTCTCCCTGAAGCCCTCGGGCGTGCGCGCGATCAATGCCGCCGACGTGTTCGTCCGCGTGTCGGAGACGCTCGAGCCGTTTACGGGCAAGATCGTGACGGCGTTGCCCGATCGCGTGCGCCTGGTGACGCTCACCGAGACGCCGGGTCTCAAGCTCCTCGATCGGCGCACGAGCGGAACCTTCGAATCTCACGCGCATGACGCCGACCCGGGCGGCGACCATGCGGAGCCCAACGACCGCGCCGGCACGGACGGCCACATCTGGCTCGATCCCGACAATGCCAAGGCGATCGTCGCCTATCTCGCCAAGGTGCTGAGCGAACGCGCGCCGGCGCACGCGCCGCGGTTGCGCGCCAACGCCGAGGCGCTCAACGCGCGGATCGACGCGCTGACGGCCCGCATCGAGGCCGAGACGAAGCCGCTCAAGAACAAGCCCTTCGTGGTCTTTCACGATGCCTATCAGTACTTCGACCGCAGGTTCGGTCTCGATGCGATCGGCTCGATCACGGTGAGCCCGCAGGTGCAGCCGAGCGCCAAGCGCCTGACCGAGCTGCGCCGCAAGATCCGCGCGCTGAAGGCCGTCTGCGTGTTCGCCGAGCCGCTGTTTCAGCCCAATTTGGTGGCCGCCGTGACCGAGGGGACGGATGCGCGCACGGGCACGCTCGATCCGGCGGGCACGACCTTGGCGCCCGGAGCCGACCTCTATTTCGCGCTGATGCGCAACCTGGTGGCCGGGCTCAAATCGTGCCTCGACCCGTC
>CAYUBZ010000118.1:0-7052 GCA_964443205.1 uncultured Hyphomicrobium sp.
TCGCCTTGGCCGCGTCCTGGCGGCCCTTGCGGTGCATGATGTTCTTGTATTGGGAGTGGCCGGCCATGGTCGTCTCTGTTGCGCGTCGGGATGGGACTTATTGCGCGACCCGCCCCCTCAGGGTCAACCCCGGGCCCGTCCTCACTCGGCCCAGAACGCCGGCTCGGCAGGCTCCAGATTGGGCCCGATCCGCAATGCCGAGCAGGCACTCGCCAGCCCCGTCTCGTCATCGATCTCGACGGCGAGCCCGGACAGCGTCGCGACCCCGCGCGCCGGCTCGAAGCGGGCCCGCGGGATCTTGGTCAGGAAGCGGTTGATCGGCTCCTCGGTATCCATACCGAGCACCGAGTTGTAGTCCCCGCACATGCCGACATCGGAGATGAAGGCGGTGCCGGCGGGCAGCACGCGTTCATCGGCGGTTGGCGCGTGCGTGTGCGTGCCGATCACGGCGCTCGCGCGTCCGTCGAGGAAGTAGCCGAGCGCCTGCTTCTCGCTCGTCGCCTCGGCGTGGAAGTCGATGACGATCGCATCGGCGCCCTGCTTCAGGCGGCAGGCGGTGAGCTCGGCGTCGATCGCACGGAACGGGCAATCCAATTCCGGCATGAAGATGCGGCCCATGGCGTTGATCACCAGCACGTCGGCGCCGCCCGCGGTCTTGATCAGCGCCGCACCGCGGCCGGGCGTGCCCTTGGGATAGTTGATGGGGCGGATGAGCCGCTCGTGGCGCTCGATGAAAACCAGCGCCTCCTTCTGATCGAAGGCGTGGTTGCCGAGCGTCACCACGTCGGCGCCGGCCTCCAGCAGCTCCTCGAAGATCGCTTCCGTGATGCCGAAGCCGCCCGCCGCGTTCTCGCCGTTGATGGCGACGAAATCGAGGGCGTAGCGGCGGCGCAGACGGGGCAGCGCGTCGAGGACCGCTTGGCGGCCCGGGCGGCCGACGATATCGCCGAGAAACAGAAGACGCATTTAGGATCCAGAGCAGCGCAAGGGGCCCGAGGGGGTCAGCACCCAATCGAGGCGCTGGTCATAATCGAGATGGGGCACCGCGTCGATCCTTAGCTCGTCGTAACCTATACCAACCGCGATCACGGGCTTTCTCGTCCGCAGACGGGCCAGCGTGCGGTCGTAGAAGCCGCCGCCGTAACCGAGGCGATACCCTTGCGCGTCGAAGGCCAAGAGTGGCACCAGCACGACGTCGGGATAGACCTCGGGTTGGTCGGGAAGCGGCTCGGCAATGCCCCACTGGGCCGTGCCCATCGCATCCCCCGGCGCCCAGGCGCGAAAGAGAAGTGGGCGGCCCTTGCCCTCGATCACCGGCAGGGCGAGGCGATGCCCCTCCTCAGCCAGGCGCGCAAGCAGCCCCGCGGGGTCGATCTCGTCGCGGATAGCGGAGAAGCCGGAGACGACCATTCCCGACTTCAGGTTCAGAAAGGACAACCCGTGCCCGGCGAGACGCTGGCCGGCATCGGCCCCGTGCCGCGCGTGTGCGCTGGCGCGGCGGGCGAGCGCCCGGGTTCTCTCTGCCCGTTTTTCCTCACCCATCGTCATGCGAAAGAGAATATTGCCGCGGTGGCCGTCGAAGCGGATGATCCCGCGTGGTCCCTACGAGAAGTAGGTGGGCGCCGTGTGTCCAAGGCCACGACCGAGGACAGGGACAGCTCCCGTGCGGATCTTATAGGCCCCGAGGAACATAGTGCTTCTAACGCGCCCCGCAGCACAAGAGAATGTAGAGCAAGCCCACGAAATTTCCAGATGCTTCCGCAGCACGTAACCTCTTGACAATGAGAAGATGATAGCGGCCGGGCAGGCGCCACATGCCGGGTTGCCGTCTTTTCGGCGCGCCGAGCGCGGCAGGTTGACCTGCCGGCGAGCGCGGCCTATTGCCGGCATCGGCCACGGAGACCGCATGATCGATCGTTTGCTCAACTTTTTGACCGGGAACGAGGCGCCGGCTGCGGAGCCGGGGCCAGACGAGCTGCAGCTCGCGGTCGCGGCACTTCTCATCGAGGCGGCCCGCATGGACGACAATTTCGACGCCGGCGAGCGCGCGACCATCGAGCGTCTGCTGGCGGCGCGGTTCGATCTGGCGCCTGAGACCGTGCACGCACTCGTGGAGTCGGCGGAGCAAAAAGTCAGCGACACGACTCAGTACTTTCCCTTCACCCACGAGATCACCAAGCGCCTGAGCACGGAGCAGCGGGTCGATATCATCGAGATGATGTGGGAGGTCGCCTACGCCGACGGCGTCCTCGATCCGCACGAGGACATGCTCCTGCGCCAGATCGCGGGGCTCATTCACGTTCCCGACCGAGATCGCGGCGAAGCGCGCAAGCGCGCGCTGGAGCGGGCGGCGGCGGCACGCCATAAGGGTGAATAGCTCGCATGGCTCCTAAAGGCAGATCGGGATTGTCGCGATGAGGGGCTAACCGCTCACACGTCTCCGGACGCAACCTTGCGCCGGTACTCGGAGCGGATGGCGTCCTGCTCGCGCTTCTCTGCGCTCGCCCGACTCTTGGTCGAGCCGTTCGTTTGGACGCTTGTCCGGCCATTGGGCTGGTCGCTGACTGGGACGCTTGCTGGGGTGCCGGCTGAGGCACCGACGGGGCTGCTGCGTTGGCCGTTGGCGGCAGCTTTCTCGGCAAGGGCCGCGCGCGCGTCCCAAAGCTCGTCGGTGATGAGCAACGCCGCCATCAGCATCAAACGCTCGGCGCCCACCTGGCCGTACTCGCGGGTCAGCGCGTCGATGCGATCCTTGATGTAGGCGGCGAGCTCTTGCAGCCGCGCCTCTTCGCCGTCCCCGCAATCGAAGCGGTAGGACCGACCGTTCACATTGACCGCGACCTGGCCCATACGCCCTCACACGGAATGCGCCTGCGCGCCCTCGCGACTCAGGCGCCGTTTTCGAGCACGTTATGCAGCGAGTCTATGACCCAATCAATGCGGTTGACGGTCTCCGTGCGGCTCTCCTCGAGGCGGCCGATACGCTCCTCCGCCTCCGCAAGCTGCGCCTTGAGGCGGTCGCGCTCCTGCTCCAGCGCCTTGACGCGCTGCGCGTACCATTCGGTTGATTGTGAGGCTGCGCCAATAGTTCCGGCCCGGCGCCGCGGCGCCGCCGGTCGTTTGCTTTTACTTCTTGCCCGCGCAGCCATCTCGTCCTGCCCTCCGGTCCACGCCCGAAGCCCTCCGGCGGTCCCGCGGCTCTTCCATGAGCTTATTTGCTGGCGTTCGAACGCGTCAACAAATCAAAGGTGTTACGTCCGTTCCCCCAACAGTTATTTCAAATCATGCTGTCACAATGGCACGCCGTCCGGGCGCCGGCCCATGCCGCATTGACAGGGCCGGGTCGCGTCCAGTTAATGGCCCCGTTTTTTGCACGCCTTGCCCGCCCGCCGCACAAAGCGTGCGCATTGCGTGCAAAGTGCACCATAAGGAGGCAAGGATGGCTGTGAGGGTCGCGATCTCGGGCTTTGGCCGCATCGGCAGGAACGTGCTTCGCGCTGCCGCGGAGGCCAAGCGCAGCGACATCCACTTCGTCGCCATCAACGACCTGGTGCCGGCCAAGGACAACGCGCACCTGTTCAAATACGACAGCGTGCACGGGCGATTTCCCGGCGAGGTCACGGTCGCCGGGGACATGATGGACGTCGGGCTCGGTGCGCCCATCAAGGTGCTGGCCGAGAGGGACCCCGCCAACCTGCCGTGGGACGAGCTCGGCATCGATATCGTCATGGAATGTACGGGAATTTTCACCGACAAGTCGAAGGCGCAAGTCCACCTCGAGGCGGGCGCCAAGCGCGTCCTGGTGTCGGCACCCTCCAAGGGCGCCGACTTGACCGTCGTCTACGGCGTCAACCACGATAAGCTGACGCACGAGCATAAGGTCGTCTCCAATGCCTCGTGCACGACCAACTGCCTCGCCCCCGTCGCCAAGGTCCTGAACGACCTCGTAGGCATAAAGTCGGGCTTCATGACGACGATCCACGCCTACACCAACGACCAGCGCATTCTCGACCAGGCGCACAAGGACATGCGCCGGGCGCGCGCGGCCGCCCTCTCCATGATCCCCACCTCGACCGGGGCGGCCAAGGCCGTCGGGCTGGTGCTGCCGGAGCTCGCCGGCATCCTCGACGGCGTCGCCATCCGCGTGCCGACGCCGAACGTCTCGGTGGTCGACCTCAAGTTCGTCCCCGGGCGCGAGACGACGGCCGAGGAGATCAACAAGGCGATGGAGCATGCCTCGCGCCAGCAGTTGAAGGGGATCTTGAGCTACGAGACGGAAGAGCTCGTCTCCATCGATTTCAACCACTCGCCCTATTCGGCGAACTTCGATTCCACGCAGACGCACATGGTCGACGGGCGTCTCGGGCGCGTGCTCGCCTGGTACGACAACGAGTGGGGGTTCTCCTCGCGGATGCTCGACACCGCCGTCGTCATGGGCAAGCTCATCTAGGCGGCAGCCGGCAGCAGATCCACGAAAACGAAACCGTCGCGGTCCTCGATGACGCCGAGGCGCACGTCGATCGGCCCAGTGAACATCGGCCCGGCAAAAACACAGGTGTGAAACTCGCCGTTCTCGCCGCAAGCGTCGACGCCCGCCGGCAGATCGGCCAGCAGCGCTTCATCGAATGTGCGCCCCGCAAAGCTTGCCGGCAGCTTCTTGGGGTCGACACAAGTGAGACGCGCTTTGAGCCCGCCAGCGATCATCTCGCGCGCCAGCGCCCCCGTGTCGCGTCCCCACAAGGGAAACAGCGGCGCAATCCCGCTGCCGGCGAGCTTTTCCTCGCGATAGGCACGGATGTCCTCCAGGAACAGATCGCCGAAGGCCATGGCAGCTACGCCTTGATCTTTCTGCGCGGCCACGAAAGCTCCCATGGCGCCCTCGTAGGCCTCGTTGGGGCACGGCCAGGGGATCTCGATGACGTGGAGGGGCAAACCGGCCGCGGCCGCCTGCGCCTCCAGGAGCTGGCGGCGCACCGCGTGCATGGCGACACGATCGAAGGCGGCGTTGACGGTCGTGAACAGGCCCGCGACCTCGATTCCCGGCGTTTGCCGCAGCACGTGCAGCGACCACGCCGAATCCTTGCCCGTGCTCCAGCTCAATAGCGTTCTCATCGCATCCTCGCGTTGCGCTTCCCAGACGGGATTGTTATCGCTGCTCCGATGACGGACTTCCAGTACATCGTGGTCCTGACCGGCGCCGGGCTCTCCGCCGAATCGGGGCTCTCGACCTTCCGCGACAAAGACGGCATCTGGGCGAAGTACGACTACCGCGAGGTGGCCACACCGCAGGGCTTCGCGCGCAACCCTGACTTGGTGCACGATTTCTACAACCAGCGGCGGCGGACGCTCGCGGGCGTGAAGCCCAATGCCGCCCACATGGCGCTCGCCCGGCTGGAGCGCGAGCACAAGGGCACGGTCGTCGTCGTCACCCAGAACATCGATGCGCTGCATGAAGCCGCGGGCACCAAGACCCTCATTCACATGCATGGCGAGCTCTTGAAGGCGCTGTGCGCTGCTTGCGGCGCCCGCCACGCCTGGGCGGAAGATCTGGGGGCCGACACGGTCTGCCCTCAGTGCGGCGCGGCCGGCCGCATGCGCCCCGACGTCGTCTGGTTCGGCGAGATGCCCTACGAGATGGAGCGCATCGCGGAGCACTTGAGCGCCGCCGACCTCTTCCTCTCGATCGGCACCAGCGGCAACGTCTATCCGGCGGCGGGTTTTGTGGCGCAGGCGCGCGCCCATGGCGCGCACACGGTGGAGCTCAACTTGGAGCCGTCGGACGGCGCCAGCCTTTTCACCGAGGCGATCCACGGGCCGGCGACGCAGATCGTGCCGGCGTACGTGGAGAAGCTGCTAGGCGGTTAGCGCCGGAAGATGGCAACCGCTTCCACGTGCGGCGAGTAGAGGAACTGGTCGATGGGCGTGACGCGCTCCAGTCTGTAACCGCCGTCGATGAGGATGCGCGCGTCGCGCGCGAGCGTCGCGGGATTGCACGAGATCGCGGCGACGATGGCGACCCGCGACGCGGCGAGCGCCACCGCCTGCGCGGCGGCCCCTGCGCGCGGCGGATCGAGGACCACGGCGTCGAAGCTCTCCAGCTCCTTGGCCGAGAGCGGCTCGCGGAAGAGATCGCGAACCTTGGTCTCGATGGGTTTCAAGCCCGGTGTGCGCTTGGCGGCGTTGGCAAGCGCGGTGATGGCGGCGCGGTCGCCGTCGACGGCGAGCAGCGAGGCGCCCTTGGCCAGCGGGAACGTAAACGTGCCCAGCCCGCAGAAGAGATCGGCGATGCGCCGCGCCGGCTCGAGTGCCGTAGAAACGAGGCGCACCATCTCCGCCTCGGCCGCGGGTGCGGCCTGCAGGAACGCGCGCGGCGGCAGCACGACGTTGGCTGGCCCGAAACGGACCGCCGGTATGGTGCTCTGATAGATCACATCACCGGCAAGCGTCACGCGCGCCAACTTGCACGCGGCGGCTTCGTGGGCTATGCGCTCGCGCGCCTCCGGGCCCAGAGCGCGGGGCACGTCCTCGATCGCCACGTCGAGACCGTTGGCGGCAAGCGTCACGGCGAGGCGCACCGGCAAACGCCGCGAGGCCAGGGGCTCGACCAGGCGCTTCAAGCCCGGCAAAGCGTTGAGAATCGCTGACGCGGTGACGGGGCATTCGTGCAGGTCGACAATGTCGTGGCCCTTCGCCTCGTAGAAGCCCAGGACGACGCCGCGGCCCGTCCGCCGCGCGGAGAACGTGGCGCGGCGGCGCGCACCGACCCCGACGCTCACGACGTGGGCGAGCGGCGCCTCGATGCCGCGCGCTGCGAAGGCGGCGGCCACCAGATCACGCTTCCAGGCGAGATAGGCGGTTCGCTCCAGGTGCTGCAGGGCGCATCCCCCGCAATGCGTGAAGTGCCGGCACACGGGCGGGACGCGCTCGGGGCTCGCGTTGAGCACGGCGACGAGCCGGGCGCGCTCGCCCTTCGCCTCGACCAGCACCTGCTCGCCGGGCAGCGCATAGGGCACGTAGACGGGGCCCGACGGCGTCTCGGCGATGCCGTCGCC
>CAYUBZ010000119.1:0-7034 GCA_964443205.1 uncultured Hyphomicrobium sp.
CCGATGCCGCAGCCTTGCGCCTTGGCAAAGGCCTCCAGCCGCACCCACGCCTGCAGAAAGCGCGCAGGCTCCACATCGGGCAAAGGCTGCTCCTCGTTGAGTGCGGCGCCGGCCTCCTCGATGCGCGCACGCCGTGGGGCGCGCACGCGCACGGCCCGCGCCCGCTCCAGGTCGACGCCGATGGCGCCGCTTACCGCAAGACCGATCAAAGCCAATCCCGGCACGTGGGAGAGGCTGAACACGACGGGCGCCCCTGGCAGATGCGGCTTTCCGTGCTCAGCGCGCGCAAACGGCACACGGCGCCAGCGCGCGCCCACGACCCGCTCCAGCAGGAGGCGCAGCGCAACGCGGGTCGCCAGCCAGTCGGCGGCGGCGTCCGCGTCGGCGAAGGTGGCGGCGTTTTGCCTATCCCAGTCGGACAGGCGAGGCGTGCGCCCTTCCATCTCGCGCAGCGCCGGGGCGGCGGCCCGGAGGTCGGCGCACCATAGCTCCACGCTCAATGGCGGGCGGCGCGGCGCGATTTCGCGACCCGCCGACGCGCGGACGTCTCGATCGCCTTCCCGAGCAGGATGCTGCGGCAGACCTCCAGCTCGGCGATCGCCGCTAGGATGTGCGCGCGCGTGCCGCTTTTCTTGGACGCTGAGGCCCGCGCGGTGTGAGGCAACGGGACTGTAGATTTGGATGACGCCTTGGCGGGCGGAGCGGATTGGGCCTTGGCGGTCCGGCCGGCCTTCGCCGAGGCCGCGCCGGGCGCGTCCTCCCTGCGGGCGCCCACCCCGATGCTTTTGACCTGATCGATGCCTTGCTCGCGCAGGATCTTCTGCACGCCTTTGATCGTGTATCCTTCCGCGTGCAGCAGATGACAGATGCCGCGCAGCAGCGCCAAGTCCTCGGGCCGGTAGTATCTCCGGCCGCCGCCCCGCTTCATGGGCCGGATCTGAGGAAACCTGCCCTCCCAGAAGCGCAGGACGTGCTTGGGCACGTCGAGCTCGCCGGCAACCTCGCTGATCGTCCGAAAGGCTTCCGCCGTCTTACTCATTGCTTCTCCCGCCGCCTTCGGCGCTTGCCCAGACGCCGCCGCCCTCACTCGGCCGCCTTACGTCGAACCAGCCCCTGATTGATGCGCTCCTTCATGATGTTGCTGGGTCGGAACACTAAGACCCGGCGCGGTGTGATGGGCACCTCCTCCCCCGTCTTGGGATTGCGCCCCATCCGCTCGCCCTTCTGACGGATGCCAAAGGAGCCGAACGAGGAGAGCTTGACCGGCTCGCCGCGCGCCAGACTGGCCGAGATTTCGCCGAGCACCAACTCCACCAGTTCCTGGCTTTCGTTGCGCGGCAGACCCACCTTGCGCACCACGGCCTCCGCAAGATCGGCCCGTGTCAAAGTCTTGCCTCCCATGGCCATTTGCCTCCCAGTTTTCTAATCTTTGGGACGATGCTACCGGGAGCAGACGTAATCGTCAATGACGAGTGCTTTTCAACTGCCTGAAATTACACACAAATATTTGGGGCGCGCACACAATTCGAGCATTACCTACCAGCGGGCGAGCGCGGCCCCCCAGGTGAACCCGCCCCCCATCGCCTCCATGAGGACGAGGTCGCCTTCCTTCACGCGGTGATGCTCGAAGGCATGGTTAAGCGCCAGCGGGATCGAGGCAGCGGACGTGTTGCCATGCTGGTCGAGCGTCACGACGATCTTTTCGGGAGGGACGCCGAGCTTTTTCAACACTCCATCCAATATGCGCTGGTTTGCCTGATGCGGCACATAAAGGTCGATCTCGTCGGGGGCGAACCCCGTCATGACGAGGGTCTCCTCGATCACGCCGGTGATTTTCTGCACGGCATGCCGGAACACCTCGCGGCCGTTCATCCGCAAATGCCCGACCGTCTTGGTCGAGCCGGGACCGCCATCGACGTAGAGAAGGTCCTCGTAACGCCCGTCGGAGCGGATGCGCGTGGCGATGATGCCGCGATCCTCGCGGGTGCCGTGCTGCGGCTGCGCCTCGAGCACGACGGCGCCCGCCCCATCGCCGAACAGCACGCAGGTTGAACGGTCGGTCCAATCGAGGATGCGCGAGAAGGTCTCCGCCCCCACCACGATGGCGCGTTTGAACTGGCCCGTCTTGAGAAAATTATCGGCAACAGTCAGCGCAAAGATGAAGCCCGAGCAGACGGCTTGTACGTCGAAAGCGGCCCCCTTGGTCACGCCCAAGGCGTGCTGGATCTTCACCGCAGTCGCGGGAAAGGTGCGGTCGGGCGTTGCCGTGGCGCAGATGACGAGATCGATGTCGATGGGATCGATGGCGGCCCGTACGAGCGCCTGCTTGCAGGCCGCGATGCCCAGATCGGAGGTGAACTCGTTCTCGGCGGCAATGTGCCGCTCGCGGATGCCCGAACGCTCGACGATCCAATCGTCGCTCGTGTCGACCAGCTTGGCCATATCGGCGTTGGTCATCACGCGCTTGGGCAGGTGCGCGCCAACTCCGCGGATCACTGAACGAATGACTGCCACAGACCTGCCTTTGCCTCTTTTTCCTTAAATGACCCTTTAAACGGCGGCATGCGTGCCGGGCGGGCTTGCCGCCGCTGGCGCCCTGAGGCCGGCGTCCAATGTCTCAGCCCGCCGCATCGAGCTTGTGATGGAACGCCGCAAGCTCGTCGGCAAGCCGTGTGACCAGGCTGCTCTGCGCCATCTCGTACGCGAGATCGATGGCGCTGGCAAAGCCCAGCGCATCGGTCCCTCCATGACTCTTGACCGCGATCCCGTTGAGCCCCAGGAACGTGCCGCCATTGGACCGGCGCGGGTCCATCTTGTTCTTCAAAATGCGAAAGCCACCGGCAGCCAGCGCCGCCCCCAGACGCGACACCCAAGTACGCTGCATGGCGGCCCTCAGGTACTCGCTGATCTGGCGTGCCGTACCCTCGGCGGTCTTCAAGGCGATGTTTCCGGCGAAGCCCTCGACCACCACCACGTCGACCACGCCCTGTCCGATCTGGTCGCCTTCGATGAAGCCGCGATAATCGAGCGGCAGGTCGGTGCTCTTGAGCCAAGCGTGCGCCTGGCGCACCTCCTCCACGCCCTTGATCTCCTCGACGCCGACGTTGAGCAGCGCCACTGTCGGCCGCTCAACATGAAAGAGCGCGCGCGCCATGGCGGCGCCCATCAGCGCGTAGTCGCCGAGCTGACGCGCGGTCGCCCCGATGTTGGCCCCGACATCAAGCACGATGCATTCGGCCTTGATCGTCGGCCAAAGCGCGGCGATGGCGGGGCGTTCAATACCCGCCATCGGCCGCAGGATCAGCTTCGACATCGCCATGAAGGCGCCGGTGTTGCCGGCCGAGACCGCGACGTCGGCCTCGCCTTTCTGCACGGCCTCGATCGCCAGCCACAAGCTCGTCCCCTTGCCGCGCCGCAAGGCCTGGCTCGGTTTGTCGCTCATGGCCACCACCGTGTCGGTGTGGATGATACGCGTCCTGGTGGCGAGCGCAGGGGCCTTGTCGATCTCCGGCTCGATGCGCGCGACATCGCCGAACAGCAGAAAGCTGAGCCCCGGATGCCGCTCAAGCGAAAGCGCAGCCCCCGCGACCACGACCTCGGGGCCATGATCCCCGCCCATCGCGTCGAGCGCTATCGTCCGCGGCTGAGACATGTCGCGGGTCGCCTCGCAGTTATCTTCCCCGGACAGAGAGCGTGCAATTTCGACTGCCACCCCTGCAGTTTCCGCCCGGACCATACTCTTTTGCAACTGCGAAACAACTGGTTTCTCAGCCCCTTTCGCCGCATCCCTCGGTGGCGCCCACAGCGAACTCGTCAGTGCTCGTCCTTGAGCTTTTTCAGGCTGGCAAACGGTCCCGACTGGCTTGGCTCGTCGAAATTTTGCGATTCCTCCCATTCGAACCGCGCCCCGGCCTGGCGCGGATAGGGATCGAGCGAGGCCGAGAGGATTTCGAAGAGCACCCTGCCGGCCTCGATCACTCCATGCTCGATGGGCTCGATCTCCGGAATGCTGAGCACCTCGGCTTCGGCGTCGCCGGCCTGCGGCAAGCATCCGCCGGGCCAGAACGTAACGTCGAACGACTCCTCGAGCGTCTGCGGGATCGGCGCGAGCGTCACGACGCAAATCTGGGTCAGCTGCGCCGATACCCTTCCCGACATCCGATACCGCCCCTCGCCCAGCGCACGGATCACGTAGTCGGCCGTCACGGCCTCGCACGACACGATATCGAGCGCCTGCGCGATGGCCGGCCGTTCGGCAGGCGCCGCCGTCCTCGTAACGCTGAGGCCGGCGTCGGGAATCTCGGAGATCCGATGCGACCATGCGAGCGGCTGCGTCACCGAACGTCCTCCGCGTTTGCGGTCACGGCGGGAAACGCGATGCACCCCGCCAACACTGTCGCATCATCCTGATCCGCCAAGCACGCCGCGGCCGCGCGGACGTAGCTGGCCAGCGCGCGGCGGCTCGTCTCATCGGCGTCCCCGACGAGCCCGTGCCTGGCGAGCAAACGCACCAGCTCCTCCGGGTCGTCTGCTGCCAAGGCCTCCCTATAGGCCTTGCTCCTCTCAAAGAGCCCCGCTGCGGCCCGGCGGACCTTTTTCGCAACCGCAACATCGCCCGTGCCCATCTCGCGCAGCGAATCGTCCATGTCTGTGACGAATGCCTCGATGAGCGCCCGGTCCAGCGTCCCGGCCGGCGCGCCTAGCGTCCGCAAGCGCTCCAGAGCCAGAAAAAGGTGAAGAACGACCATCTCGTAACGGCCGGTGGGTGTGTCCGGAATACCGAGTTTGGCGTAAAAATCCTGGCGGCGCGCCTGCGTCACGATCGCGCCATAAATGTCGCTTGCTTTACGCTGCAGCGTTGCCCGCGTCCTGAGCGCCCGCAGCATCAGGGCCGGGCTCGCCAACAGGGGATGGGCCAGGTTTGGGGACGCAACAGCGGGGTACGTTGCATTCGAGCAGACCTCGGGTTAAGCGCTGCCATCTGCCCCCTCAATCGAGTCTCGGGAAAACAGTAGCATAATGCGCCGAGAAGAGATGAATGCACGCCAGCGCCACGGCCGCTTGCGGCAGACCATGACGATGTCCACCACGCCGCTCAAGACAGGGCGCCATACGCTGCTGGTGCTGCTGTTGGCGGCCGCGTTTCCCCTCGCGGGATGCGATTCAACGATCACAAAGCACGGCACCCAGTTCCATGACGGCGATCTGCAGCAGATCCAACCCGGCATGAGCCAGGAGCAGGTGCGCATGAACCTCGGCACGCCGGCGACCACCGCCGTCGTCGGCAACGGCCAAGCCTACTACTACATCTCCAGCACGCAGAGCCAGTCGGCATTCTTCCTGCCCAGCGAGAAGGACCGGCAGGTCGTGGCGGTCTATTTCTCGCCGGGCGGCACCGTCGAGAGAGTGGCCAACTACGGCCTGCAGGATGGAAGGGTGTTCGATTATGTCTCGCGCACCACGCCGGCGCCGGGCGGTCACGACGACAGCATCGTGCACCAGCTCTTCCGCAATCTCGGAACGAAGCAGATCTTCGGCGAATAGCCGCGGCCAGCCCCCTACTGCGCCAGCACCGCCAACAGCAGCAACGCCACGATGTTGGTGATCTTGATCGCGGGGTTCACGGCCGGCCCCGCCGTATCCTTGTAAGGATCGCCGACGGTGTCTCCGGTGATGGCCGCCTTATGGGCCTCCGAGCCCTTGACGTGCTTTACCCCGTCCTTGTCGACGAAGCCGTCCTCGATCGCCTTCTTGGCGTTGTCCCACGCGCCGCCGCCCGAGGTCATCGAGATGGCGACGAAGAGGCCCGTCACGATCACGCCGAGCAGCATCGCGCCGACTGCGGAGAACGCCGCGCTCTTGCCCGCGGTGCCGCCGCCGGCAATGACGTAGATCGCGAAGAAGAGCACGATCGGCGAGAGCACCGGCAGAAGCGAGGGGATCACCATCTCCTTGATCGCCGCGCGGGTCAAAAGGTCGACGGCCGCCGCATAGTCGGGGCGGTCCTTGCCCTGCATGATGCCGGGCTTCGCCTTGAACTGGCGGCGTACCTCTTGAACGATGGCACCACCCGCACGCCCGACGGCCATCATCGCCATGCCACTGAAGATGAAGGGAATGAGGCCGCCCAGAAGCAGCCCGACCACGACGTAAGGGTTGGCCAGCGAGAAATCGGGGTGAACGCCGCGGAAGTAAGCGAACACCGTCGAGCCCGCGGCGTTGGCCTCGTCGATAAAGTGCTGAAGATCGTAGCTGTAGGCCGCAAACAGCACCAGCGCACCGAGCCCCGCCGAGCCGATGGCATAGCCCTTGGTGACCGCCTTAGTCGTGTTGCCGACCGCATCCAGCGCGTCGGTGGAGCGGCGCACCTCCTTGGGCAAGCCCGCCATCTCCGCGATGCCTCCCGCGTTGTCGGTGACCGGCCCGAAGGCATCGAGCGCGACCACGACGCCGGCAAGCCCCAGCATCGTCGTGGTGGCGATCGCCGTTCCAAACAGCCCGGCGAGCGAATACGTCGACAGAATGCCGGCGACGATGACGAGCGCCGGCAGCGCGGTCGCCTCGAGCGAGACCGCTAGACCTTGGATGACATTGGTTCCGTGGCCGGTGACGGACGCCTGGCTGATGGAGCGAACCGGGCGATAGCCGATCCCCGTATAGTACTCGGTGATCCATACGATGAAGCCGGTGACCAGCAGCCCGACGATGCCGCACAGGAAAAGATTGAGGCCGGTGATCGTCGTCCCCGCGGCCGATCCCACCACGCCAAAGTCGCCGAGCACGAAGTGCGTGGCCGCCCACAGCCCGCCCACCGAAAGAACTGCGGTGGCAATGAAGCCGCGGTAGAGCGCGCCCATGATCGAGTTGTTGGCGCCGAGCCGCACGAAGAAGGTGCCTATGATCGAGGTCACGATGCACGCCGCGCAGATTGCCAGCGGATAGATCATGAGGTCCGCAAGTGCGGCCTGGCCCGCGAAGAAGACAGCGGCGAGCACCATCGTGGCCACGACGGTCACGGCATAGGTCTCGAACAG
>CAYUBZ010000120.1:0-7022 GCA_964443205.1 uncultured Hyphomicrobium sp.
GCGCCCTCAATTTTTGGATTAGACAGCGCGCCACCGGCCGTTTGCCCTTACCCAATGACTGAGACTCCGGATGGTGGCGTGCCATACGGCGATTGGCTTGAAGATCACGCCGTTTGGAAGAGACCTTATGGATCGTATTACAGGCACCGTGAAGTTCTTCAACTTCTCCAAAGGCTATGGCTTCGTCACGCCGGAGGACGGTTCCAAGGACGTGTTCATTCACGCGAGCGCTCTGGAGCAGGCCGGCATCCACGGCCTCAACGAAGGCGACAAGATCACCTTCGTGCTCGAGGACGACCGTCGCGGGCGCGGCAAGCAGGCCGCCCAGGTCGAGATGGCCTAACCCCTGGCATAGCTGCGAGACGATGATGCCGCCGGCTCAGCCCGGCGGCATTTCTGTATCGTGCGTTGGACGCCCGGGCCGGCACTCTTCGGTTGCAACTTCGGGGGCGGCGGTCAGCCCTTGGCGGCGGTCTTCGTTCCGCGCGCGATGCCGGACTGCTTCTTGAGGCGCTTGCGCACGCCGGCCGTATTGCCCTGGATGCGCGTCACCTTGGCCCTGGGAATGGCGCGGCGGCGCTTCTTTTTCTGGGTCTCGACGTTGCGGAGGCTGCGTTGGGTCATGGAATTTACCATAGCTTGGGGTGGGGACGCCGCGGGTGTGCCGCCGGGGGCGCGCCCGCGCCTCCTCTAGGTTATATGCGCTCCCAAGGCAAGCGCCTCGCGATAGGGCAGAAGCTCTGACATAAATCCGTAACAAGAGTCGATTAGCCGAGCCCGTTGGGTCTCCGTGGGGGCGGCACCCGCAACAAGAGAAGGATTGGGGGAGGAATGCCCGCAACTCAAGATGTCGTCGCCGCGCAGGAGGCCTCGCTTCGACGCGCGCGCAATCGGCGCTTGCGTCAAGCCGTGCATCGCCACAAGCCTGTCACCCGGCAGGGCATCCAGGAGCGTCTGTTCACGCTCGCCTTCAGCGGTCTCGTCTATCCCCAGATCTGGGAAGACCCGGTGGTCGATCTGGAGGCACTTAGGCTGAGTGCCGGCGAACGTCTCATTGCCATCGCATCGGGTGGCTGCAACGTTCTGAGCTATCTCGCCGCGGCCCCGGTCGCCATCACGGCGGTCGATCTCAACCCTGCGCACGTCGCCCTCAACAAGCTCAAGCTTGCGGCGCTCGTCCATTTGCCGAACTACGCCGCCTTCTGCCGCTTCTTTGCGGAGGCCGACGGCCGCCACAACGTCGACGCCTACTATGCGTATCTGCGTCCCCACCTCGACGCCGCCACGCGCAAGTATTGGGAATCGCGCGATCGCCTCGGCCGGCGGCGGATCGGCTACTTCGGCTCCAACGTCTATCGCCACGGACTGCTCGGCGGCTTCATCGGTGCCGGCCATCTATTGGCGCGCATGCACGGCGCCAACCCGCGCCGGCTGCTCTCGGCCAAGTGCCGCAGCGAGCAGCGCCGCATCTTCGAGCGCGAGCTGGCCCCGCTGTTCAAGAAGCGGCACATCCGCTGGCTGCTCGACCGTCCCTCCGCACTCTTCGGTCTGGGCATTCCGCCCTCGCAGTTCGCAGCGCTCAAAGGCGGCGAGGCCAGCATGGCGGACGTGCTGCGGGCACGATTGGAGCGGCTTGCCTGCGACTTCGATCTGGCCGACAACTATTTCGCGTGGCAGGCCTTCGGCCGGCGCTATGCGAGCGGCGGCTCAGGCCCGCTGCCGCCCTACCTGCAGCGGGAGAACTTCGCCGTTCTGCGCACGCGCTCAGACAACGTGAGCGTGGTGCACGCGTCGCTGACCGAGCATCTGGGCCGGCAGCCGGCGGCCTCGCTCGATGCCTATGTGCTGCTCGACGCGCAGGATTGGATGACCGACGCGCAGCTTGGCGCTTTGTGGACCGAGATCGTGCGCACCGCCAGACCCGGTGCCCGCGTGATCTTCCGTACCGCTGGCGAGGAGACGATCCTGCCGGGGCGCGTGCCGGAAGCGATCCTGTCGCGGTTCACCTACGACCGCGAGGTCTGCCGGCAGCGGACGGCCAAGGACCGCTCGTCGATCTACGGCGGCTTCCATCTTTATGTGCTGAACGGTTGAGAGAACCAGCGTGGATCATTCCGGCGCCACGGCTGCCGAGCACATGGACGCGATATACCGCTATCAGCGGTACATCTATGACGCCTCGCGCAAATACTATCTCCTTGGGCGCGACCGGATGCTGGATGAGCTCAGCCCTCCGCCCGGCGCGGCCGTCCTGGAGATCGCCTGCGGGACGGGGCGCAACCTGATCAAGGCGGCGCGCCGCTATCCACACGTGCGCTTTTACGGCTTCGATATCTCGAGCACCATGCTCGACACCGCGCGCGCCGCGATCACCCGCCATGGCCTTTGCGATCGTATCGTCGTGGCCCCGGGCGATGCCGCGGATTTTTCGCCAGAGCGCCTGTTCGGCGTGCCGGCGTTCGAACGCGTGTTCATCTCCTATGCCTTGTCGATGATTCCGCCCTGGCGCTTGGCGTTGCAGCAGGCGCTAGCCGCCGTGGCGCCGGGGGGCCGGCTGCAGATCGTCGACTTCGGCGAGCAGGCGGCGCTGCCGCACTGGTTTAGGGCGGGGCTGCGCGCCTGGCTCGCCAAGTTCTCCGTGGAGCCGAGAGCAGAGCTCGTGAGCGAGCTCCAGGAGATTGGCGCGCGCCCTGGGCTCAGCGTCGGGTGCGATGAGCTCTACCGCGGGTACGCGCTTTATGCGGTGGTGACCAAGGCGTAAGGGTGCAACCTCTCGCGCGTTGGTTCGCGCCCCATCACGTGCTGAGCGCGCGCAGTATCAGCCCCGGCATCAGCATGGCCGCCGACCACAGAAAGGCGGAAACCGCGCTTGCGGGCGCGAATTTCGATAGCGGCATCCCTTCGGCGCCCGCGGCCACCGGCACGAGTGCGCGACGCGTGCCGAGCAGCTTGCTGACGATCACACTGCGCACGCCAGCCTCCCTGATGCGGTTGCGAACGCGACCGAGTACGAGCGCGTTGCCATTGAGGAACCAGGCGTTGGGGAGGTCGTCTTTGGAGCGCTCTCCAGCACGATAGAAATAGAGATCGCCGGCGAACGCTCCGACAGCGCCTGCGAGGAAGATGATCCAGAACGATCCTCCGGCGTAAATGAAAACTCCGCCGATGAAGGCAAAGAGTAAGAGGGTGGGCACGAAGGACAGCGGCTGCGCTATGGCATTGGCGGCCGCCAACGCGAACAGCAGCAGCGCGACGAGGATCTCATGATCCCGCATGAAGGCCAGGATCGGATCCTGAAACGTTATGAAGAGCACCGGCCACAAGATCACCCAGACGGCCCAAATGAACGCACTGGCAATGTTCGCGATCTGAAACGGCAGTTGCGGCATCGAGAACATTCCCGCGACGACGGGGATGACCGCCCGGACCGGTCCAACGAAATGCCCGAGGAAGACACTCCATAAGCCGTGCCTCGCGAAGAACTCTTGCCCGCGCGGGATGAGCGTCGGATCGGAGCGGAAAGGCCACATGCCGCCGATGTGGTCCTTGAAGTAGAGACCGATCCAATAGGAGATCGTGTATCCCAGCACGCCGCCGAGACCGGCCGCGATGATGGTGGGCACGATGATCGATATGCCGATGCCGCTGGCCGCCAGCAGAAATGCCAATGCTGTCAGGATCGCCCATCCGGGCCAGATGAGCGACAGGAAGCAAAGCGATTCACCGAAGGCGACCAGAAACGCGACGGGAATGGCCCAGACCTCCTGCTGTCGCACGAAGGAGATGACCGTCTCAACGATGCTGTCGATCATGCGGAAACTCTTGTCTGAGGCGGGCATCACCTGGGTCGCAGGAGCGACCCGGGTAGGCAGCGCCGGGTATGAAGGGAAGGGCGTTCAATCTGGCCTCATCCTCGCGTGCAGCGCCGCTTCATCTCTGCTTCCAGCTCGTGCGCCACCTCGCTGGCCAGGATCACGCCGCGTGAGATCTGTGCCGGCGTCAGACCGGAGCCGCCGGGCCCGCGCAATATGCCTGGCGCCTTCTGGGCCTCGTTGTGCCCGTATGCCAGCTCATCGCACGTCAGCTCCTTCTTCTTGTGTTTCAGCGCGAAAAGGCGCACCCCGGACGCATACGCCTCGGGCGGTGCATGCGCTTTGACCCACGTACGGTCATCGTCCTCGACGAGGTAGCGCAGCGTCCGTTGCCGGCGGCTGACGCAGTCGGGCGAATCGTCCACGCAGGTGAGACCGGAGCTTGGGCCCCCGGCGTATTCCGATCCACAGGCGGTGAGCACGACGGCGGCAATGACGAGAAGCGGCGTCGGCAGGCTGGCGAGTCGGTCGAGTATCATCGTCGCTCCCTTGTCGGCGCGCGGTGACTGCCCGTAGAAGGCCAGCAAGGCGGCGTCAAGGCGAAATCAAAGACCTTAGGCGCGACAGCGGCTTAGGAAAGGGACGACGATGGCGCACGCAATCCGCATCCATGCTGGCGGTGGCCCCGAGGTGCTCAAGTGGGAGGCGATCGACGTCGGCGATCCCGGTCCCGGCGAGGTCCGGCTGCGCCAAAGCGCCATCGGGCTCAACTACATCGACGTCTACCACCGCACGGGCCTCTACAAACTGGCTGAGCTGCCGGCGGTCATCGGGATGGAAGGCGCCGGCGTCGTGGAGGCGGTCGGTCCCGGTGTCTCCGACTTCAGGATAGGCGATCGGGTGGCCTATGCCGGCGTGCTCGGGGGCTATGCCGAGGAACGGCTGATTGCGGCCGACCGTCTCGTCAAGCTGCCCGACGCGATCGATGACGTGACCGCCGCCGCCATGATGCTGCAGGGGATGACGGCGCGCTATCTGTTGCGCGAGACCTACCCCTGCACCGCCGATACCGTCCTTCTGTTTCATGCGGCGGCCGGCGGCGTGGGCCTCATCGTCTGCCAGTGGGCGCGCGCCATCGGCGCGACGATGATCGGCACGGTGGGATCGCCGGAGAAGGCGCGGCTTGCCAAGGAGAACGGTTGCACGCACGTCATCGACTACCGGGCCGAGGACTACGTCGCCCGCGTCAAGGAGATCACAAGCGGCCAGGGATGCGACGTCGTCTACGACTCGGTGGGCAAGGACACCTTTCCCTCGTCGCTGGACTGCCTGAAGCCGAAAGGCCTGTGGGTCAGCTTCGGCAATTCCTCAGGGCCGGTCCCGCCCTTCGACCTGGGGATCCTCTCCGCCAAGGGCTCGCTCTATGCCACGCGCCCCACTTTGATGACCTATGTCGCGCGCCGCGACGACCTCCTCGCCAATGCGGGCGAGCTCTTCGACATGGTCGGCAAAGGGGCGATCAAGATCTGCGTGAGCCAAACCTATCCGTTGCGCGAGGCCGCCCAAGCGCATCGTGACTTGGAGGCGCGCAAGACCACGGGCTCGATCGTGCTGACGCCCTGAGGGAGGCTTTTCTCCGTATGGTTAGCGCGCGGTAACCATGACCGTGAACTTCGGCTTGCGGCGTGCGCTGATGCGGGTCGATTGCGCCAGTTTGATGCGATTGCGCGACGCGATGTTCACGTCTGAAAGGTGTCGGGTGCGCGACGCTCCTTTCGCAATTTACCGGATGTCATCGGCTCGCTGACATCGTTGCTCTCTTGCTGCCCGTTCGATCGGGACGCCGGAAAGAGAGAAGCGGGAGCCGGCACCGCTGACCAACGCCTCCGATGCAACCGGGGCCCACGAGTAAGTAAGAGTGTCATGGCACGGCTAGATCTGACTTCGCACGGCGTCCAAGACAGCGCGGCCCACGGCGGGACGTCGGACGCACTGTTCCAACTCGGGCTCCTCTACTGCGTGGGGCGCGACGTCGACGTGGATCTGGTGGAGGCGCACAAGTGGTTCAATCTCGCGGCGCTGCGCGGCAACCAGGATGCCAAGCGCCATCGCCTCGAGATTTCACGCGATATGACGAAGCCGGAGATCTCGCGCGCCCAGAGGCTCGCACGCGAATGGATCGCGACACAGTGAGCCGCTGACTGAGCGCGCCTGCGGGTGCGCCTCAGCAATCGCTGAAAAACGAGCTCAAACAGTGCCACGTCTTGGTGACGACGTTGCCGGCCGATTGCGCGGTGTCGCTCACGGCTTCGCCGGCTTTCTTGAGACCCGCACCCGAAGCCGTCACGGTCTGCTTGGCAAGCTCCTCCACGGTTTGCGGAGGCGCTTCGGAAGGGGCCTCGGGCTCGTTGGGAGCTTGCTCGGCGGCAGGCGCAACAGTCACTTGGGTCGTCTCGGGCCGCCACTGGGTGACAGGGGCTGCCTCGGGGTCGGCGGCGCTGGGAAACATGACCGTTCTCGGCTCCCCCCCACACACCCCCGAGGTCGGACGCCCGACGCTGCAGCTTGCGTGCGGGCCGATCTTGGCAAGCTCGGTGATGCACAGCAGCTGTCCGCGCGAGGTCAGCGCAGCCACGCTCGGATGGCCCCCGATGAGGCAGCGGTACTGGGCCGCCGGCCCCGTGCAGGTCACGCAGTATTCCTGAGCGGACGCCAGGGAGGCGAGCCCGCAAACGACGAGCGTCGCCAGGGCAGCGCTGATCCATGTGTGCATCGGGCTGCTACCAATTTTATACATCTCTTGGCCCTGCACAGGGGGCGAGACGCAGACGATGCGGTCCTTGGCGCGTCCCGTCAAGAGCGGGAGGGCTGTGCATCGGCGCCCCTGCCTCGCTTGCAATCCCCGACCCCCGCATTTATTAGGGGGCTCCGCTTGGGAGGAGACGTGGCCGAGAGGCTGAAGGCGGCGGTTTGCTAAACCGTTATACGCTTTTAAAGGCGTATCGAGGGTTCGAATCCCTCCGTCTCCGCCATACCCATTCGGTCCACGAAAACTCACGATGTTTCAGACGCTCTCAAAAAGAGCCTGTCGTCAATCCCTTATGATGTGCATGACGTCTCAAGTGCACTTGCCCAATCTCACTACAACGCCTCAGGAAAGGGGGACTGGAATTGGACAGCAGTCGCAGCACGTGGTCGCGGGGCGGCTGT
>CAYUBZ010000121.1:0-6934 GCA_964443205.1 uncultured Hyphomicrobium sp.
CCGGCGCCATGGCGCGCGATGAGCTGCTGGTGCGGGTCGGAGCTGAGCTGAGCCACGCGCCAGCGACGGTCGCGCGTGATCTGGTGCTGGGCGAGGGCCTTTTCGCGGCGGTGGCAGTTGGGGACGAGCAGATGGGGCCTGAGCGGGCCGTGCCGGAAATCGTCTGGCTGCCGACGAGCATTGACGGCCTCCACAAGCTGCTTAGCTGACTTGGCGAGGCTTTGCCGTTGACCATGGTGGCGGCGCATGGCTAAACGGGGCCTGGCGGAGCGTAGCGCAGCCTGGTTAGCGCACCAGTCTGGGGGACTGGGGGTCGGGAGTTCAAATCTCCCCGCTCCGACCAATTTGCTGCCAACCCAACGCGACCAGACCAAACGACCGCCGCGCGCAGCTGTGGGCGCCTGCGCGACCGGCCTTTGCGGCCGGCCACCCGGCCGCTAGCCTGCCGCCATGCACGGAGATCGATTCGGGCCCCTCGCGGTGCGCCCGCCCATTGAGCTCACTGTGGCTGCGACGTCCAGGCAGCCGGTGTCGCTGCGCGACAAATTTCTCAAAGACTGGAAGGTGGTGAAGCGGGCGCGCTTCAACGCGGCGAAGCGCTTCGAGCGCAAGCAGGGTGCCAGCACGCTGGCGTTCGCGCTCGCGGGCGTGATCGGATTTCTGCTGCCGTTCTATGCCTTTCTCTTCAAGGATGCGCTCAGCGTCCACACCAAGAACGTGATCGATTTCACCGCGTATGTGACGGGCGCGCTCTCCTTGATGGTTGGGCTGATCGAGCAGGCCAAGGACTATCCGGCCAAGGCGCGCCGCTTCGATACGTGCGGCCGCAAGGTGAACGTCCTGGTGCGCCGGCTCGCGATGTCGGCCGGATACGATCGGGCCCTGCCGCCGCTGCTCGAGGAGTACGAGCGCGCGCTTGATGAGTGCCAGGAGAATCATGACGACATCGACTACGAGATCGCTCTGGCGCAGCAGCGACTGGAGGACGCAGCCGACAAGGAGAGTGCGCGGTGGCAGCTTGCGCGCCTCAAGCTCGTCGAGCGCGTGAAGATCTATTGGCTATATGCCGCCACCTGGGTGACGCCGGCGCTCGTCGGCCTCGTGCTGTGGTGGACGCTTTATCCGCTAGCGCCGGGTCGATAAGCTCCCTATTTGCAGTTTATCGACGCTGCACTGTCGTCGCGGCCGCGATTATGACAGCCGGCGTGCCGTACAAAATATCAACCTCAACGTAACAGAAGAGGGGGCATATCGCGGGAGAAGAGGACGCAGCCGACGGGAAGCCTGGAGACCGAGGATGGGACAGCCGCAACCGACTGAGAAGACGGGGCCCGCCGCCCCTTCGTCACCCGTTCCGAAGACCGATCTCGCCCGCGGCCTGACAGCGGAAGAGGCGGCCGCCAGGCTTGCCCAGTTCGGCCCCAACGCGCTTCCCGAGAAGAAGGTGACGCTTCTCGATCGGCTCATCCGCTACTTCTGGGGTCCGATCCCGTGGATGATCGAGGCGGCGGCCATTCTCTCCCTCGTCCTGCGCGACTGGAGCGACTTCGTCATCATCACCGCCATGCTCTTGGTCAACGCCGGCGTCTCCTATTGGCAGGAGGCGAAGGCGGAGGACGCCATCAAAGTGCTCCAGAAGCAGCTGGCGCCGTTGGCGCGCGTGCTACGCGACGGCACCTGGCGCACGATCGCGGCGCGCGAGCTGGTGCCGGGTGACGTGATCGCTCTCAAGATCGGCGACGTGACACCGGCCGACGTGACGCTGGCGAGCGGCGACTACCTCAGCACCGATGAATCGGCGCTGACCGGCGAATCGCTTCCCGTCGACAAGAAGATCGGCGATCCCGCTTACTCCGGCTCGATCGTGAAGCTCGGCGCGATGGACGGCATCGTCACGGCGACGGGGACCAAGACCTATTTCGGGCGCACCGCCGAGCTCGTGCAGTCCGCCGAGACGCGCTCGCACTTCCAGCGCGCCGTGCTGCGCATCGGCAACTTCCTCATCATGAGCACGGTGGCGCTGATCGCGCTCATTCTCATCGTGGCGATCTACCGCGAGGAGCCCTTCCTCAAGACGCTGCAGTTCTGCCTCATCCTGACGGTCGCCGCCATTCCCGTTGCGCTGCCGGCCGTGCTGTCGGTGACCATGGCCATCGGCGCGGAGCGCATCGCGCGCATGAAGGCGGTCGTCTCGCGTCTGGTGGCCATCGAGGAGCTGGCCGGCATCGACGTGCTATGTGCCGACAAGACCGGCACGCTGACCAAGAACCAGCTCACCCTGGGCGATCCGCTGCCCGCAAGCGGCGTAACCGCGGTCGCGTTACTCGAGGCCGCCGCGCTGGCATCGGATCGCGACAACCCGGACGCGATCGACAACGCGGTGATCACCGGCTGGGAGAAGGACGGCGGCAAGGCGCTGCCAATGCTGGCCAAGTTCACGCCTTTCGATCCGGTCAGCAAGCGCACCGAGGCGCAAGCCGTGCGCGACGGAAAAAACCAGCGCTACTCCAAGGGCGCGCCGCAGGTGATCCTCGACCTGTGCAAGCTCCCCGCGAGCGCGCGCGCGCCCTATGAGCAGAAGGTCGATGCGCTGGGTGCCGACGGCTACCGGGCGCTCGCCGTCGCCTCTGCCCAGGACGATGGGACCTGGCGCATGCTGGGTCTGTTGCCGCTGTTCGATCCGCCGCGCGACGATGCCGCGCAGACGCTGGCGACCACGCGCAAAATGGGCGTCGACGTGAAGATGGTCACCGGCGACCACGAGGCGATCGCCAAGCAGATTGCGGCCAAGCTTGGGTTCGTTGGGCCCATACTCTCAGCCGACAAGTTGTTCGCCGCTGGCGCCACCGAGGAGAGCGTGCGCGACAAGATCGAGCATGCCGCCGGCGTGGCGCGCGTCTTCCCCGAGCACAAATTCAAGATCGTCAAGGCGCTGCAGGGCGGTGCCGATCAAATCGTCGGCATGACCGGTGATGGGGTCAACGACGCACCCGCCTTGAAGCAGGCCGATGTCGGCATTGCGGTGAGCGGCGCGACCGATGCCGCGCGCGCGGCCGCCGACCTGGTGCTCACCGCCGAGGGCATCGGCGTGATCACGCATGCCATCGCGGAAGCACGTCGCATCTTCGAGCGCATGTCGAGCTACGCGACCTTCCGCATCGCAGAGACCATCCGCGTGCTTTTGTTCATGACGGGCTCGATCCTCGTGTTCAATTTCTATCCCGTCACGGCCATCATGATCGTGCTGCTGGCGATGCTCAACGATCTGCCGATCATGATGATCGCGTTCGACAACGCGCCGACGGCGGAAAAGCCGGTGCGCTGGAACATGGCCCGCGTTCTGACCGTTGCCTCCTCGCTGGGCATTCTGGGGCTATTCGCGAGCTTCCTGTTGTTCTGGTATGCCGACCAGGTGCTGCACATCGACCGCGAGGTCATAAAGACGATCATCTTCCTGAAGCTGTTGGTGGCGGGCCATCTGACGCTCTACGTCACGCGCAACCAGCACTGGTTCTGGTCGCGCCCATGGCCGAGCTGGAAGATGTTCGTCGTTCTCGAGGCGACGCAAGCCGTCGGCACGCTGTTCGCCGTCTACGGCATCCTCGTCACGCCCATCGGCTGGACCTACGCGCTGATCATATGGGCGTACGCACTGGCCTGGCTGCCGATCTCCAGTGCGGTGGCGATCATGGTGCGGCGGCTCTTCGACATGGAGAGCGGCTACTACGCGCGCCATTTGGCCAGGGTGGAAGGTAGTCTCGCCCGCGCCTGAGCGGAGTGCTCAGGACCAGCGTCCCGCCGCCGCCTTGTCGATGAACCAGATCACATCGCCCAAGGGGCGGATGCGTCCCGCCGGAACCGAGGTGTCCCCCGACAGGATGCGGTCGAGGATCTCTTGCTTTTCCTCGCCCGAGACGAGGAAGGCGACGACGCGGCTCGAGTCGAGCGCCGGATAGGTCAGGCTGACGCGCGGCTGCGGGCGCCCATGCGGCACCGGCGCCACCCAGCGTTTGTACTCGTTCAACACCGGCTGCCCGGGAAGCAGCGACGCCGTGTGGCCGTCGGGGCCGAGCCCGAGCAGGGTCAGGTCCAGCAAGGGTCGGTCGATGTGCAGCGTGTTGCTGCCGTAGAGCGCTTTGAGCGTCGCCTCGTATTGCGCGGCGGCCTCATCGAGATCGAGGCCCTGGGTCGGGACCGGATGCACGTTGTGCTCCGGCACCGGGACGTGATCGAGGAATGCGGCACGCGCCATGCCGTAGTTACTGTCGGGGCTCGACGGCGGCACGAAGCGCTCGTCGCCGAGGATCCATTGCACGCGGTCCCAGGGAAGCTGGCTGCGCACGGGGTCTTGGCCGAGCAGCTCGTACATGGGTTTGGGCGTGTTGCCGCCGGAGAGCGCGATGCGCACCGGTCCGGATTTGCCCGCGGCCGTCTCGCACAGGAAGTCGGCGGCAGCGCGTGAGAGCGCGGCGAGGTCCTCGTAGATCCGCAAGGTGCCAACCGCGGGTTTCATGAACGTGGCTTCGGCAGGATCACCCATGAGACGCTCCCGTGCTGATCTCGCATTGGTCTGCAGCGTCCGTTGTGCGTCTCCCAGAATAACAAAGCGTTGCGCCTATCAATTAAATCGATAACCGCCGGACAATTTCAGCTTCGAATTTACATATTTCGATTAGCGTTCGCCGTCGCGTGCAATTTGGCACACCCCGTTGTGCCTAGAAGGGTGCGCCCCAAACTATTAGGCAGCCGCAAACGGCCGTCTCAAAGCGGGAGTTAGGCGTCAGGCAATGGGAAGCATCGACAATCGCACGCACGGCAAGGGACCGCTGACGCTCGCCTTCGACATTGGCGGAAGCCACCTGAAGGCCGGCGTTCTCTCTCCTGCCGGCGACATGATCTCGGACCGTGTGCGCATTGTGACGCCGAAGCCGGCCAAGCCGAAGGCGGTCGTCCAGGGCCTTGTCGGCCTGGCCAAGCAACTCAAACACTTCGATCGCGTCACCATCGGGTTTCCCGGCGTCGTGCGCCGCGACACGGTCTATACGGCTCCCAATCTCGGTAACAAGCTGTGGCGCGAGTTCAAGCTCGCGGCCGTCATCTCCAAGGAGCTGGGCAAGCCAGTGCGCATGCTCAACGACGCCAGCGTTCAAGGACTTGGCGTCATTGAGGGCCGCGGCACCGAATGCGTCATTACGATGGGCACCGGCATGGGGTTTGCCCACTTCCTCGATGGCCGCCTCGCCCCGCACCTGGAGCTCAGCCAGCATCCCTTCAAGGGCGGCAAGGATTATGACGAGTACGTCGGCGAGAAGGCGCTGGAGAAGATCGGGCGCAAGCGCTGGATCAAGAGACTCCATAAAATTATCGAGGTTCTTGAAACCGTCGTTATGTACGACACATTGTACATTGGCGGTGGAAACGCGCGGCTGATCGAGTCACCCCTGCCGGCCAACGTAAAGACCGTTTCCAACGAAGCCGGGATCACCGGCGGGGTGCGGGCTTGGGACAAGCGGATGGATCACCTCTTCGAGGCGCCCCCATCCGCTTTCGCGGTCGCTGCCGAGCATACGAGGTAGTCCGCGGCCATCATGGTCCGGGCCAACACATCATCGAGGTCCGCCGCAGGCAGGCCGCACAACGCAATTTGAACGTTTGCAGAGGCGGAAGCGACGGCGATGAAAGCCCACGAGAATATCGACCAGCTTGCGATCAACACCGTTCGCACGCTTTCCATCGATGCCATTCAGAAAGCGCAATCGGGCCATCCCGGCACGCCGATGGACGCAGCCCCCACGGCCTACACGCTGTGGCAGCAGTTCCTCCGCTACGACCCGAAGGACCCTGAGTGGCTCAACCGCGACCGCTTCGTGCTCTCGAGCGGCCACGCCTCGATGCTGCTCTACAGCCTAATCTATCTGGCGGGCATTAAGGCGGTCGCCACGCCCCACCAAAAGGGCGGCGGTGACGCAGTAACGCTCAAGGACATCGAGTCCTTCCGCGAGGAAGGCAGCCGTTGCCCGGGCCATCCCGAATACGGCTTGACGACCGGAGTGGAGACCACGACCGGTCCGCTCGGCCAGGGGCTGGCGACCAGCGTCGGCATGGCGATCGCGCGCGAGTGGCTGGCGGCGACCTACAACAAGCCGGGCTTCGAGCTGTTCGATTTCAACGTCTACGCGCTGTGCGGCGACGGCTGCATGATGGAGGGCATCTCCAGCGAGGCGGCCTCGATCGCCGGCCATCTGCAGCTGTCCAACCTGTGCTGGATCTACGATCAGAACCACGTGACGATCGAGGGTCACACCGACATCGCGTTCACCGAGGATGTGGCGGCCCGCTTCCTGGGCTACGGCTGGAACGTGACGCGCGTGACGGACGCCAACGACGTAGAGCAGATCGCGCGTGCGTATCAGGAATTCCTGGCGACGCAAGACCGCCCCACGCTCATCATCGTGCACAGCCATATCGGCTACGGCGCGCCCGACAAGCACGACACGGCGTCTGCCCATGGCGAACCGCTCGGCGACGAGGAGGCGCGTCTTGCCAAGCAGTTCTTCGGCTTCGATCCCGACAAGAATTTTGTCGTCCCCAAGGGCGTGCGCGAGCATTTCACCGCGGTGATGGGCAAGCGCGGAGCCAAGAGCCGCCAGGCGTGGCAGGCGCTCTTCAAGCGCTACGCCAAGAAATTCCCCAAGCTCGCCGAACAGATCGAGCTCTTGGAAAAGCGCGCGCTGCCCAAGGGCTGGGACCGCAAGATCCCCACGTTTGCGCCCGACGCCAAGGGCATGTCGACGCGCGACGCCTCCGGCAAGGTCCTCAACGCCATCGCCGAGCAGGTGCCCTGGCTGATGGGCGGCGCCGCCGACCTCGCCCCCTCGACCAAGACGCGGCTCTTGTTCGAGGGCGCCAGCGACTTCCAGCCCTACGGCCGGCT
>CAYUBZ010000122.1:0-3978 GCA_964443205.1 uncultured Hyphomicrobium sp.
GTCTCGAGGGCGGTCTTGCAGGCGGCGGAGACCTTGTCCTTGTTCGCCTCGAGACAGGCCCGCACCTCACCTTGGCCGTGCTCCTTGCCCGCGCAGAACTTCGGGATGTCGTCCTTGCAGGCCGTGGCCACCGGACCCTGCTGCGCCCAGCTGCCCGTCGCGAGGGCGGCGGAGATAGCGAGTGCGATCGTGAGTGTCTTGGTCGTCTTCATGTCTTGGTCTCCCATTTTGCTGCATTCGGACAGAGTTAGCGTTGGCGAGGCCAGCCGCGGCCATCGCTGGAGGACGTGCCGGCCTTGTCGGCGTGCCGCTCGCGCAGGCTCGACCTATTCGGCGTGTTCGTGTTCGGCGGCCAGTTGACGGGCAGACGCTGGCTGGAATGGCAGCGTGTGCGGCGCGGCATGTTGTGGCAGTGGTGATAGCTGCGCGCATCGACGAGCTGGAGCAGCGCGCCTGCTTCCGGCGTGTCCGCCTGCGGCGCCAGCGCGCTAAGCCCTGCCGCAGCCGGCTGGTTTGCCGCTGCCGCAATACCGGCCGCGAGCATGAGGCCGGCCGACAGAATGATACGCTTCGACATTTCGGTTCCTTCCTGTTGGTTCTGGTTGTTGCCCCCGCTTGTTGCTGTCAGGCGTCGTCGCCGCCGGCACATTGGCTGCGTCGTCGCTGCGTCAGTCTCTTGAGGAGTGCCGTCTCCTCATCCGGCTGCCGCGCCGCCCACACGGCCACCGCGCAAATCCCCGCGATGAGCAGGCCCGAGCGGACAACGGTCAGAACGGACCAGAGTGAGAAATCTTCCAGCATGCGGTTTCGCCTCAGGCTGCACTCTCGGGAGCGACGGGCTCGGCAGGTTCGATGCGCGCTAGCCGGCCGAAGGCTTCGATCGGCTCGACCCAGTAGACGAGGTTCACGATCCCCGCCTTGGTGCGCACGTCCTCGATCAGGGCTTCCAAACGCGCGCGCGGGACGATCGCCGTGAGCACGCCGCGCATCACGCGACCGCGCACGCGTTCACGCGCACTCGCATTGGTGAAGTCGTGGCCGTGCCCTTCGGCGAGCCACGTGGTGAAGCCGGTGAGTGACGGCTCCACGCTCAGCATCAGCTCGATGATGCAGTCCTCCGCGCCCGGCGGATAAACGAGCGTCAGCTTGCAAGGGGATTGATCCATGCCAGGCTCCGTTGTTCGAGCTGCGTTGAGCGTGCGGCGATGCCGAACCTGCGGAACAGGATCGGCAACAGCACGAGCGTGAGGGCGGTCGAGGTGACGAGACCGCCTATGACGACGATGGCGAGGGGCTTCTGGATCTCCGATCCAGGCCCGCTGGCATAAAGGAGCGGCACGAGGCCGAATGCTGCGATGCTCGCGGTCATGAGCACCGGCCGCAGCCGGCGCAGCGAGCCCTCGTAGACGACTTGAGACAGCGGCATGCCGATGGCGAGCAACTGGTTGAAGTAACTCACGAGCACCAGCCCGTTGAGCACGGCAATGCCCAACAGCGCGATAAAACCGACCGACGCCGGTACCGACAGGTATTCGCCGGAGATCCAAAGCGCGAGAACACCGCCCACAAGCGCAAAGGGAATGTTGGCGAGGATGAGCGTCGACTGGCGCACGGATCGCAGGGTGGCGAACAGCACCAGAAAGATGAGTCCGAGCGCGATCGGTACGACGACGGCGAGGCGCGCCGCTGCACGCCGCTGGTTCTCGAATTCGCCGCCCCAGACGAGACGATAGCCGGACGGCAGCTTGATCTTGTCCGCGACCGCCTTCTGCGCATCCTCGACGAAGCCAACGAGGTCGCGCCCCGATACGTAAGCCTGCACGATGGCGAAGCGCGAGGCGTTCTCGCGATCGACCTTGACGGCACCGGAGGTGCGGCGCAGCCGGGCCACGTCGCCGACGCGGATGAGGCCGCCGTCGCCCGCGGCAAGTTGGCTCTGCATGAAGAGCTCGGGCGTCTCCCGCAGCGTCTTAGGTCCACGGATTACGATGTTGGTGCGCTTCTGCGCCTCGGCGACGACGCCGGCCGGCGCACCTTCCAGAAGCGCGCGCAGCTCGTCCTCGATGCGCGTGACCGACAGCCCGGTACGGCCCGCCGTCAGGCGGTCCATGTCGATCTGCAGATAGTCGACGGTGTCGTTGGAGGCGGTGAACACCTCCGCGGCGCCGGGGACGGCCGCGATCGCCGTCTGCACGCGCCCGGAGAGATCGGCAAGCACCTTGAGATCCGGCCCAAATATCTTGACCGCAAGATCGCCGCGCGCGCCGGTCAGCATCTCCGAGGTGCGCATCTCGATCGGCTGCGTGAACGCGAACTCGATACCCGGCAGATCCGCCATCGCCTCGCGCAACTGCTGCAGGAGCCACTCCTTGTCGGGAACGCGCCACTGATCCTTCGGCTTGAGGACCAGGAAGGCGTCCGTGTCGTTGGGGCTCATGGGATCGAGACCGAGCTCGTCGGAGCCCACGCGCGCCACGACGTTCTCAACCTCGGGCACCTTGCTCAGCAGCGCCTTCTGGATGCGCTTGTCGGTGGCGATGCTCTCGGCGAGATTGATCGATGGCAGCTTGGTCGTCTGCATGATGACCGAGCCCTCGTCCATCGTCGGCATGAACGTCTTGCCGACGGCGAGATAGGCGAACACCATCGCTGTCGCGCCGCCGATCGCGACGACGTAGACGGGAAAGGGAAACCGCAGGCAGAAGCGCAGGAGCGGCCGGTAGCCGGCCTCCAAGACGCGCATCAGGATCGGGTTTTTGTGCGCCTTGCCGCGCAGCATGAGCGAGGCCAGAACCGGGATCAGCGTCAGCGACGCCGCCAGCGAGCCCGACAGCGCAAACACGATGGTCAATGCCACCGGTGCAAAGAGCTTGCCTTCCAAGCCTTGCAGCGACAAGAGCGGCAGGAACACGAGGCAGATGATGAGGATGCCGGAGGCGACCGGCGCCGCCACCTCGGCGGCCGCCTGGTAGACCTGATGCAGCAGCGGGATGCGCTTGTCCTCTGCGTGATGGTTGAGGCGCTCGACCGTGTTCTCAACGACCACGACGGCCGCATCGACGATGAGGCCGATGGCGATGGCAAGGCCGCCGAGGCTCATCAGGTTGGCCGACATGCCAAAGAGGCGCATCATCGAGAAGGTGATGAGGGCCGCCATCGGCAACGTTATCGCCACGACCAGGGAAGCACGCAGGTTGCCGAGGAAGAGAACGAGCAGGATGACGACAAGAACGGTCGCTTCGAGCAGCGCCTTCTTCACGGTACCGACAGCGCGCTGAATGAGATCGGAGCGGTCGTAGAAGGGCTTCAACGTCACGCCCTCGGGTAGGCTCGGCTTCAGGCTCTCGAGCCGGGCGCGCACCTCCTTGACGATCGCACTCGCGTCGGCGCCGCGCAGCGACAGCACCAGCCCTTCCACCGCCTCGCCTTGCCCGTCCTTGGTGACGGCGCCATAGCGCGTGAGGTTGCCGATACCGACGCTCGCCACGTCACGGATGCGCAGGACCTTGCCGCCTTCCGATTTGAGGACAACCTGCTCCAGATCTTCGGGACTGCGGATTGCGCCCTCCGCGCGCACGACCAGCGCCTTCTCGCCGTCGGAAAGGCGGCCTGCCCCATCATTGCGGTTGGTCGCGGCGATCGCGTCCTTGATGTCGGCGATGCTTATGCCGGTCGCGGCGAGCGCGGCGCTATCGGGGATCACCTCGAAGGTGCGCACCAGGCCGCCGAGCGCGTTGACGTCGGCGACGCCGGGGATGGTGCGCAGGGCCGGCCGGATGGTCCAATCGAGCAGGCTGCGCCGCTGTTCCAGCGTGAGGTCGCCACCCTCGATGGTGAACATGAACACGTCGGACAGCGGCGTGGAGATTGGCGCCATGCCGCCCTCGACGTTTGAAGGCAGTTCGCCCACCACGTTCGCCAGACGCTCGGCCACCTGCTGGCGCGCCCAATAGATGTCGGTGCCGTCCTCGAAGTCGA
>CAYUBZ010000122.1:4078-6874 GCA_964443205.1 uncultured Hyphomicrobium sp.
CGCTGCGTGAGAGAGAACTCGACGATCCGGCGCAGCATCGCCTACTGCGCTCCCATCATGTTCTCGAGCTGCGCGAGACCGGAGACGGCGACCTGCTGGCCGGAGCTCAGAGCGCCCTCGATGGTGGCGGCATGCAGCGTCTTGCCCTTGAGCCTCACCGGCAGCACCGAGAAACCGACCTTCGTGCGCACGAACACGCTCGGCTGGCCGGCGAGCCAGACGACCGACTGGGCCGGCACGGCAAAGCCGCCCACTTTGGCCTCGCGGTGGATGCTGAGCGTCACCATCTGGCCGGTGACGTAGCCGGCGGAGGCGGGGATTGAGCCGATCAGGCTGGCGGAACGCGTCTTGGGATCGAGCGTATGGCCGACGGAGAGCACCTTGCCGATCGCACCGTCCTCGAGACGAATGCTGTCGCCGGGGCGCACTTTTCCAATCAGGGAGGCGGGAAGCTGCGCCTCGACCCATAGCTCGTCACTCGTATCGAGAACGACGGCGGGCGCCATCGCCTCGATGCTCGCGCCAGGCGCGACGTTGGCCTCCACGATGCGGCCGGCCCTCTGCGCCACGAGAGTGTAGCTGCCGTCCGCATTGGTCTTGATGTTGCCGAGCGACACGAGCCGCTTGTGCTCCTCGACGACGGCGCGCAGCCCCTGGGCCTGTGCCTTTGTCTCGGCGGCACGCGTTGGCGAAGCGATATTCTTGTCGACAAGCGAGCGGTAGCGATCCGCGACTGCGGTGGCAGCGTCGAGATTGGCCTCGGCCTGACGCAGCTGCGACAACGTCTCGACGAGCTCGCGGCTCGCGATGGTCATGAGCGGCCGGCCCTTCTCGACCGTCTCGCCCGGAAGCACGTCGACCGAGACCACCGTGCCAGAGAACGGCGCCGGCACGGCAATGCGGCTGTTCATCGGCGGGATGATCGTCCCGGGCAGCAGCGCGAGGGCCTCGTCCGTTGCCGGACGCACCTCCTGAAGCTTGATCTCAAGGCCGTCCAACTGGGCCTGGCTGACCGCAATCTCCCCGGCCATGGCCGGCCGGACGGCCGCTCCCAAAGGAACAGCCGCCAGCATCGCCGCGAGAACCCTGCTTAAAGACATCTGCCGTAACCTCCTAAAGAGGCTCCGGACCTCGCACGCGCACCTGAAACCAACCTGAAAAGGCCGTGCGGCACCTTGGCTTGCGCCCGTGCGCTGCGGCTCCCCATCTTTCAGGTGCGTTTCAGGTTGGGGGTCTAGGCGACGCTCACAACGGCGCTTTCTTGGAGATCGGCTATCCGCATCCTGCTGGTCGAGGACGATGACGACATTGCCGGGCGGCTCGCGACGGGGCTGTGCGCGGAAGGCTTCGTCGTGGACCGCGCAGACAATGGCGAGGACGGCTACGCCATGGGGGCGCAAGAGCAGTTCGATGCCGTGGTCCTCGATCTCGGCCTGCCCAACATGGAAGGCCTGACGGTCCTGCGCAAATGGCGGGCGGAAGGCCGCGACATGCCCATCCTCATTCTGACCGCGCGCGGCACCTGGACGGAGAAGGTGGAGGGCCTCAACGCCGGGGCCGACGACTACATCACCAAGCCGTTCCACATCCCCGAGGTCGTGGCGCGCCTGCGCGCGCTCATTCGCCGGAAGTCCGGCTCTGCCACCCCGGTCCTCGCCCACAAGGACATCACGCTGGACACCGTGGCGGGCAAGGCCACCGTCGGCGGGAAAGAGGTGGAGCTCACCGCCTCGGAGCTGCGCATGCTCAGCTACTTCATGCACCGGGTGGGCCGCGTCATCTCGCAGGCCGAGCTCACGGAGCATCTCTACGCTCTGGAGGAGAGCGCGGAATCCAACACCATCGAGGTCTACGTGAGCCGCCTGCGGCGCAAGCTCGGGCGCGACGTGATCACGACCGTGCGCGGCCTTGGCTACCGGATGGATTGAGAGATGCTAGGTATTCCCGGCATGCACAGTCTCAAGGCCAGGCTGATAACGGTCACCGCCATCTGGGTCGTGGCGGGGGTCCTCGTCGCGGGCATTCTCTTGTCGTCGGAGTTCAAGGGCTTTCTGATCGAGCAGTTCTATCACGAGCTCCACGAGCACCTCGACGAGCTCGAAGGAGTGATGGAGGTCGACGCGGGCGGCAAGGTCAGCATGCAGCGCGTCTTGAGCGACCCGCGCTACGCGATCCCGCTCTCCGGCTTCTACTGGGAGGTGCAGAAGAACGGCAAAACTGCTGCCCGCTCCAACTCACTCGAAGGTCCGATGCTCAAGGTGCCGATCGACGGCGGCAGCGACACGCAGGTGCATACCCACAGCATCTCAGGCCCCACGGGCAGACTGCTCATTGCCGAACGGCTGCGCTGGCTGACAGGCGAGAAGGAGCCGATCCGCATCCTCATCGGTACCGACAAGCGCCTGCTCGATCACGTGCTAGGGGAGTTCAACACCACGCTTCTATGGTCGCTCGGCATCTTCTCGGTCTTGATGATCGTGGTGGCAGGCCTGCTGCTCATGTTTGCCATGGCGCCGATCGGGCATCTGCGGGCCGCCTTCGCCAACTACCGCTCCGGCGCCACGCCCGACATGCGCGGGACCTTTCCCGACGAGGTGCAGCCCCTCATCGACGACCTCAACAGCCACATCGCCGCTTCGGGCGAGCAGATGCAGCGGGCGCGGGCGCAGGCCGGCAACATTGCGCATGGGCTCAAGACACCGCTCGCCATCCTGGTCGATGAGGCGCACCGCCTCAAGCAGAAGGGCGACAGCCAGGCCGCCGCCGTCATTCAGGATCAGTGCCGGCGCATGCAGA
>CAYUBZ010000123.1:0-6852 GCA_964443205.1 uncultured Hyphomicrobium sp.
AAAAGACGCCGGCCGCAGCCGCGGCGCCTGAGGCGAAGCCGGCAGCTGACGCGGCGCCTGAGGCGAAGCCCGCAGCTGACGCGGCGAAGGCGGCGCCCGAGGCGGCCGCGACCGACAAGGATACGCTCGTCATTCCGATATTGCTGGCACGCGAGCTTCGCGACGAGCCCCTCCCGCTCTCCCTGCTCGACCTGCCGCCCCCCGATTTGGGCATCGAGGGCGCCAAGCTCGCCGTCGACGACAACAATACGACCGGCCGCTTCATGAACCAGAAGTTCACCTTGGACGTCATCGAGGAGGCGGATCCGGACAAGCTCATTAAGGACATCGTGCAGAAGGTCGATGCCGGGACCCACTTCATCCTCGCCGACATGGCGCCGCAAACGCTGCTGAAGCTTTCCGACGCCCTTGCCGGCAAAGAGGCCCAGATCATCAACTACGGCGCGTCCGACGACCGGCTGCGCGAAGAGGACTGCCGCCCCAACGTGATGCACACCGCGCCCTCGCGCGCCATGCTCGCCGACGCACTCGCGCAGTACCTCATATGGAAGAAGTGGAACCGCTGGTTCCTGGTGTCGGGCCCCAACGAGAACGACAAGCTGTTTGCCGAGGCGCTGAAGCGCGCCGCCAAGCGCTTCGGCGGCAAGATCGTGGAGGAGCGCACCTATACCTACAAAACCGGCAACCGGCGTGCTGACGGCGGCTATGAGCAAATCCAGCAGCAAATCCCCACGTTCACGCAAAGCGCACCGGACTACGACATCATGCTCGTCGCCGACGAAGGCAACCTGTTCGGCGACTATCTGCCCTACAGAACCTGGGATGCGCGGCCGGTCGCAGGCACCGCCGGGCTCGTGCCATCGAGCTGGCATCCGGCGATCGAGCTGTGGGGGGGCACCCAGTTCCAGCACCGTTTCAAGAAGTTGGGAGATCGCACCATGCGTCCCCTCGACTACAACGCCTGGATGGGCGCCCGCATGGTTGGCGAAGCCGCGACCCGCACCAAGTCGAACAAGTTCCAGGACCTCGCAGCCTTCATGAAATCGCCGAAGTTCGATTTTGCGGCATTCAAGGGCGTGGGACTCTCCGTGCGCGACTGGAACGGCCAGGTCCGTCAACCCCTTCTGGTCGCCTCGCCCAAGCTGCTGGTCAGCGTGTCGCCGCAACCAGGCTTCCTGCATCAGTCCAGCGTGCTCGACACACTGGGCGTCGACAAGCCGGAAACAAAATGCAAGGCCTACACACAATGATGGCGGCCCTCACCGCACAGAACCGATCAAATTTCAGGGAAGGACGTAGCCTAATGCGCTCTAAGGTCGGCTTGGCTTGCATGCTCGGTGTGGTTGCGGCTCTCACGGTCCCGGCGACGCCGGCGTTCGCCTATACGGCGTTCGTCACCAACGAGAAGGACAACACGGTTTCGGTGATCGACACCGTCAAGCTCGAGGTGATCAAGACCTTCAAGGTCGGGCAGCGCCCGCGGGGCGTCATATTGTCGAACGATGGCAAATGGCTGATCATCTGCACGAGCGACGAAAATCTGATCCAGGTCTATGACACCAAGACCTATCAGCTCATCAAAACGCTCCCCTCCGGCCCCGATCCCGAGCTGTTGACGCTCCACCCTTCCGGCAATCCCCTCTACGTCGCCAACGAGGACGATAACCTGGTGACGGTGGTCGACATCAATAGTGGCAAGCTCATCACGGATATACCCGTCGGGGTCGAGCCTGAAGGGATGGGCATGAGCCCCGACGGAAAGGTGCTGGTCAACACCTCGGAAACGACCAACATGGCCCACTTCATCGACACCACGACGCACAAGACGTTTGACAACGTGCTGGTCGACAACCGCCCGCGCGTGGCGATGTTCAATACGGCGGGAACGCAACTCTGGGTGAGCTCCGAGGTCGGAGGGACGGTGACCGTGATCAATCCGGCCGACCGCAAGGTCATCGGGAAGGTCAACTTCGAGATCCCCGGCATCACCAAGGAGGCCATTCAACCCGTCGGTGTTCGCATCACGAAGGACGACAAGATCGCCTTCGTCGCGCTCGGGCCGGCGAACCGCGTCGCTGTGGTGGACACCGCAACCTTGAAAGTCATCAAGTATCTGCTGGTCGGCCAGCGCGTCTGGCAGATGGCCTTCACGCCCGACGGCAAAGAGCTGCTCACCACGAACGGTGCCTCCAACGACGTCTCCGTCATCGATGTCCCCGCCCTCAAGGTGATCAAGTCGATCAGGGTGGGGCGCTACCCTTGGGGCGTGGTCGTGGCACCCTTCTGACGAATTGTTTGGGGTTGCGGGCGCCGAAAGCGTCGACAGAAAAGGCTTGATAGAGACAACGATGGCGGTAGTACTGGAGCGAAGAAGACGAAGCCGGAATGCTCTTCGCGCGGCTCGGGCCAAAAGAAAAACGCTTGACGTTTCAATGGCTTGAATAGAAGAGCAGCCGGAAAAAAACGTCGCAATGGATATGGCATCTGAACCTCAACGCGAAGCCGAGGCTGGTCCTGCTCTCCTCGTCAAGAACGTGAGTCATCGCTTCGGCGAGACCCTCGCGCTCGACGATGTGTCCCTCGAGGTGCCGCGCGGCGTCTTCGTCGTCCTCTTGGGACTGAACGGCGCGGGCAAGTCCACGCTGTTCGCCCTCGTCACGCGTCTCTACGACAACGTGTCGGGCGAGATCCGCATCTTCGGCTACGACGTACGCCGGCGCGCGTCTGCGGCGCTGCAGCGTCTGGGCGTCGTATTCCAGAGCCGCACGCTCGATCTCGACTTGACCCTCAAGCAGAACCTGCTCTACCACTGCGCCCTGCACGGCATTCGCGGCCGCGAGGCGCGCAAGCGCACCGCGCGCGCACTCGAGATCGTCGGACTTGCTGACCGCGCCCGCGACAAGGTGCGCAACCTGTCGGGCGGCCAGGCGCGGCGCGTGGAGATCGCCCGCTCGCTGCTGCACCGGCCCGCCCTGCTCCTGCTCGACGAGCCGACGGTCGGGCTCGATATCGGCTCGCGCGAGAGCGTCATAGACATCGTCCGCACGTTGGTGAAGACGGAAGGCCTCGGCGTACTGTGGGCCACCCATCTGTTCGATGAGGTGAGGCCCACCGACCTCGTCGTGATCCTGCACAAGGGGCGCATTCTCTACACCGGCTCGCTTCCCGACCTTCTGGCGCAAACGGGAACGCAAAACGTCAGCGATGCCTTCAGGCAGCTGACCGGCACGACGGCCACGGAGTTGGCGGCATGAGCCTGCAGAGCGCCACGACGCAGCCCCCCGGCGGCCACGCGCAGGCGCCTGCGAGCGCCTGGGACATGGACCCGCCCCGGCTCGGCGTTCGCGCCTACTACACGTGCTTCAAGGGCATCGTCTGGCGCGAGGTGCTTCGCTATCTGCACCAACGCGAGCGCTTCCTGTCCGCGCTCGTGCGGCCGCTGGTCTGGCTGTTCATCTTCGCCGCCGGCTTCCGTCAGACGCTGGGCGTGTCGATCATACCGCCCTACGAGACCTACGTGCTCTACGAGGTGTTCATCACCCCCGGCCTCATCGGCATGATCCAGCTGTTCAATGCCATGCAATCGTCGCTGTCGATGGTCTACGACCGCGAGACCGGGGCCATGCGCACCCTGCTGGTGAGCCCCTTCCCGCGCTCGTTCCTGCTTCTATCGAAGCTCGTCGGCGGCGTCGCCGTTTCGCTGCTGCAGGTCTACGCCTTTCTGCTCGTTGCTTATTTCTGGGAGATCGAGCCGCCGCTCTACGGCTATCTCACCGTGCTGCCGGCGCTCATTCTTTCCGGACTCATGCTGGGCTCGCTGGCGCTGTTCATGTCCTCCGTTATCAAGCAGCTGGAGAACTTCGCCGGCGTTATGAACTTCGTGATCTTTCCGATGTTCTTCGCCTCATCCGCGCTCTACCCGCTCTGGCGCGTCAAGGAGTCGAGCGTTCTGCTCTACCACGTGTGCCAAGTGAACCCCTTCTCGCAAGCGGTGGAGCTCATCCGCTTTGCGCTTTACGGACAGGTGAACTGGATCTCGCTTGCCGCGGTGCTCGGCTTCACGGCGGTGTTCCTCGGCGGTGCCATCTATGCCTACAACCCATCCAAAGGCCTGATCGCACGGCGCGGCGGTCCAGGCGCAGGAGTATGAGGAGACCCCAAACATGAACAACGCCGCAAAAATGATCGGCAGCGCCAGTCTTGTGGGGCTGCTTGCGTTCTCGGCGCGCGCGGCCGAGCCGACTGCGGAGCCCGTTGCACCGACGGTCGCCCCGGCTGAATCGACGGTGCTGCCCAATGCCCCGAAGGTCGGGGATACGGCACCGTCCACGGAGTCTGGGCAGGCCCCCGACGCCTCTGCCGGCGCCAGCGAGGGCAGCCCCGATTGGCCCTGCGTGCAACGCAAGGTGATGACGATCAGCTCGGCGCAAATCTGGGACGGCCCCCCCGTCGACGATCTGAAGGGGTGGGAGAACGACGACAAGATCCGGGAGCTGACGACCTATCTGGTGAGCCGCCGCATTCCCCTGGAGGACGCCGAGAAGGCGATCAAGGAGTATGCCGAGAGCCAGCCGCAAGCCGAGCGCGACCAGAAGCTGACCCAGCTCTTTGCCAGCGTGCTTTCCAGCATCAACAAGGATCGCACGTTCGTCATGGGCCGCGTCGAGGCCTTCCAGCGGCGTCAGAAGGCGCGCGCGCAGGAGATCGAGCGCGAAGGGCAAAAGCTGGCGGAGTCGAACCAGGAGATCCCCGCCGAGGAGCAGTTGGGCCCGCGCGATGCCACGCTGACGCCCGAGCAGCAGGAATACAATTGGAACGCCCGCATCTTCCAGGAGCGTCAGCAGAACCTGACGGTGGCCTGTGAGATTCCCATCCTCATCGAGCAGCGCGCGTATGAGATCGCCAAGCTGATCCGGGCCCAGATGTCGAGCTGAGCGGGGCGCCGTTGCCCAGCCCTCAAGGATCCTTTGCTACGTTGACCAGCGGGTAGCCGAGCTCCTGCCACGCGTCCGTGCCGTCGCGGAACCACATGACGTTGCTGTAGCCGAGCTCGAGCGCACGCTTGGCCGCGTTCCACGACATCCAGCAATCCTTGAGGCAGAAGAAGACGATGGGCGCGTCGCGATTGCCGCCCGTCAGGCGGTCCAGCCGCGTGCGGAAGTAGTCGTCGACCTTGGCCGACAGCGCGCCGTAGCCGACGTTGGGCAGCCAGTGCGCCCCTTCGATGGAGCGGTGGACGGGATCGCGCCAGAAGGTGCCAGCGGGCAGGTTCGCGGGTTTGGGGGCCTGGGGATAGACGTCGATGAAGGTGGCGCCGTTGGCGTTCCACAGGTCGGCGGCCTCGTCGCCGTTGAGGGCCTTGGCGCCCCGCAGCGTCAGCGGAACGGGGCTTCGGTAGTTGTCCAGGCGGTAGTCAGGCGGCTCGACCGGCGGCGGACCCTCGGCATGGGCCGCGGACACGTTCAGGGCAAGACCGGCCAGCAGCACCAGCGCCGCAGCGCGCACAAGCGCCACGCACATACCGATGCGTCTGCCGCGTCCCGGCGCGAGCGCACGCCCCCGTTGCCGCGTTGGCACGCCGTCAGAGGCAGCTGGCATGAGAGAAGTTATGTCGGGACGTGGCACGGGCCGCAAGCGCCCTCCCGCGATCTTACCCGCGCGGCGTGGTGATGGGCTTGTTGTCCTCGTCGAGCAGCGGCACGCCGTAATCGAGCAGCACACGATCGATGTCGGCCTGCCGCTTGCGAACGATGTCGTTGAGCTTCCGCTTCCACAGGTTGTCGCCCTGGCGCACGCCCATGGTGACACGGAACTCCATGCGGCCGCCCCCTTTGTCCTTGACGAGGGGGACGACGGTGAGCTTCTCGCCGCCTTTGTTGGCGAAGTAGCCGGCGATCGGACCCCACAGCACGCCGGCGTCGATGTCGCCCGACCGGATGTCCTTGATCATCTCCTCGGCCGGCGAATCGTACCTGCGGTCGACCATCAGGCGATAGGGCTTCGCCTTGCCCATGAGCCCAGCCTTGTTGACGAGATTGGCAGGCGGCGTGCCCTGCACGACACCGATGCGCTTGCCCTTGAGCTTGGGATCGAAAATGCTGTCGACGCCGTCGAGCCCCTTGCCCGGCGCATAGACGAGCGTGTAGGCCGAGCGGTAGAGCGGGTTGGTGTTGAGCACCATTTCGTCGCCCTGGCCGGTGCCGATGACGAGGTCGCAGCGCTTGGCCAGCAGGGTATTGCGGGTGAAGCCTACTGCCTGCGGGAACCACGTGTACTCGACCGGAAGCCCGAGCTCCTGGCCGAGGATGTCGGCGATCTTGTTCTCGAAGCCTTCGCCCTTCTGGTTGGAGAACGGCATATTGGCGGGATCGGAGCACACGCGAAGAACCTGCCGGTTCACGAGATCGGAGCGGTAGCCTTCGACGGCCCAGACCGGGCTCAGGCCCAGCGCGCCCACACCGCAGACGACTGCTAGAAACGTGAAAGTCCTCATCACTCGAAGCACGCCTTCTCATACTCCCTTGCTGCATCCGGCTTCGGATCATGATTGCGCCCGCCCAGCTGGCCAGCGGGAACCGCACCTTCGGCGCGTGCCTTGAGATATAGGTAGAGATCGTCGATGAAACACATCACGTTCTTGTTGTCGCCGAGCGCCGGCATCACGAACTTGGTGCCGGCCTCGTCGCGAACACGGCCGCTGGCGACCACTCCGACAAAGTCGCCATAGCTCAGCGTCTTGAGCGAGTCTGCCAGCGCCGGCGCGTAGGACGAGCCCAAGCCGTTGGGGCCGTGGCACACGTGGCACTCCGAGTGATAGCGGCGATAGCCGTCGTAGGTATACCAGTCGGTCAC
>CAYUBZ010000124.1:0-6845 GCA_964443205.1 uncultured Hyphomicrobium sp.
AGACCCAGAGCCGGCATTACGCACCCCGCGTGCGCGCTCGGTGTTGCGCGCGGGACCCGCACGCGCGCGGTCTGTGGATTACGACAGATGCGTTACAGCGAACGCACGCATGCGCGCCGTTCCGGCCGGTTGTTTGGGTTGACAGCGCGGCATATCGTGCTTGGGTGGGCGAGTTGGTCGTCTGCTGACGGATATTGCGTGCGCGACGCTTCGATTGCGCCGGGTAGTCCGAAGCACATTGCAGCTATGGCGATTGCGGGAATTGCAGCGGCGGATTGGGGGACGAATATGGACAATCAATTTGCACTGGGCGCCGCCGGGGACGTAACCAAGTTTCTTTCCAGCAACATCGAGCTCATCCTGTTTGCCGGCGGTGTCGTGGCCGCCTATGCGCTGTTCCGGCTCTCGCAGGTACGCGATGCGGACGGCCAGAAGCTGCCGAATAGCTTCACGGCCAAGCTCTTCTTCGTGTTGAGCCACGTGCTCTTCTATCTTTTCGTCCTCGGTTTGTGCCTCTACTCGCCCAATCTGCTCGCCAAGCTTCCCGGCGACCTCGCCGACATCATCCCCCCCGAGCTGCAGCAGCAGCTTCCCCTCATTGCGGTCATCGCCGTCGGCGCCCTGCTCACGATCCCGCAGGTGAAGGAGATGGACCGGCAATACGCGGTGCTTCTGCACAGCGCCCAGCACAAGCGGGCCGATGAGGACGCACTGCGCGTGCATCTGGCGTCGTGCCCATTCCGGCCCTCGGACAAGGAGATCGAGGAGGGGCTGAACTACTTGCAACAGTTCGACGTCTACGTGACGGACCGCGAGGTCGGCACCATTCAAATGGACTCGGTCGATACCTGGCGCAAAGTCAGCAGCCTGCTGCGCATGCTCAAAGGCGAGCTCCTGCGAGACAACACGGTGCTCTCCCCCGCCGACCGCCTGGACATCATGCGGCTGGAGGAGGCGCATTTCAGGAAGACGAAGCTCGCCACCAGCATGATGCGCATCCTCGACCACATGGAGCAAGGCAGCCAGATGAGCCAAAGGCTGACGCGGGTTGCCAGTCTCCTGGGCGACGCGTCCCACAAGGACCGCGAGAAGATCGGCATCGCCGAGGACGTGGCCCAGCAGATCGTGAACGAGCTGGAGCTGGTGCACGAGGCGGGGGGGCCCCATAGCAACGAGCCGCTGCGCCTGAGCTCCAAGCAGATCCAACAGTACATCGTGCAGATCGAGAGCTACCTGAAGGCCGAGTATCAGCTGATGCTGCACGACGCCAGCCGGCTGGCGGCAAAGATGATCGTCCGGTCGGGTGATCGCGCCGCCGCGCAACTCGACCGCGCAAAGGATGCCGGCTTCCTCGGACTGGGCGAGATCCAGGAGGTCAACCTCGACCGGGTCATCCTCGTCATCATGGCCACCTTCCCGACCGTGTTCCTCGTCTTCGCGATCGGCAGTGTGATGTCGAAGCGGGAACCAAAGATAGATCTCATTGTCGCAATCGCCGCCACGATCTCGATTGCGGCGTTGATCGGCGGCATATGGGGCTCGCGCCGCAAGCTTGCGCAAAGCCGGGACATTCCCTGGTCCTCCTACGTGGGGGCCGGGCTGGTGGCCGTCGTCGGCTTCATCATCGTGCAGTGCACCCGCTACTTCATCGATCCGGCCGCCGTCAGCCCGGGGGAGGGCGTGACCCTCGAGCTCGGTCCCTATCTGGGGAGCGTGCTGCCCTGGTCGGCCTCCGCGGCTTTCGTAACGATTGGCATTTGCGGGCTCGCCAGAGTGGAAGACTGGTCTTGGTTCAAGAAGAGCGCCGTGGGGGAGCGCCTGGCGGACGGCGTATTCCTCGGGGTGATCTACGCCCTCGGCCAGATCGCCGCATTCATGCTTCACGCCGCCTTCAAGACCAAGTTCGGAGAGACCATCACCAATTGGATCACCACGGGCCAATGGGACTGGTTCTGGTCCACCTCGGTCCGCGGTTTCCTGATCGGGTTCGTCATGGGCTTCTTCATCGTGCGCGACATTCGCCGCGTGGCGCATTCGCACGTGGTGCAGCCCCGACGGCGCAAGCAGCCTCAGCAGCAAGACCAAGCGGAGGACTTCGCAGAGGAGGCCGGCGCCGAGCCCGAAGCCGCGCCGGAACCCGTCCCGGTGCAGGATGGGGTACCGAGCATGGCCGAGGTGCGCTGAGAGCGAGGCGGCTCCAAAGCGGCTTTCTGCGCGCGTCGCACCGGGTCAGACCGCCTCGTCCACCTTCCCTGGCTGCGGTGAGAACTCGGCGGCCTTTCCCGGTCGCCCGTTCTGCGCATCGGCATCCGGCAACGGCGCCGTCTGGGCCGTAATGTTGGGCCACAGGTCCGCATATTTGCGATTGAGCTGCAGCCACTCCTCCGTCGCGGCCGGCTCCGCATCGGAGACGATCGCTTCGGCAGGACACTCGGGCACGCACACGCCGCAGTCGATGCACTCGTCGGGATGAATGACGAGCATGTTCTCGCCCTCGTAGAAGCAGTCGACGGGGCACACCTCCACGCAGTCGGTGTACTTGCATTTGATGCAGTTCTCGGTCACGACGTAGGTCATCGGTTCCTCGGGAAAATCACACTTGGTCCGTTCGCTCGATCACGCCGCAGGCGATCGGCAGCGATCCTCCGGCTTGCTCTTCGTCTCTCAGAGCGGACAGCGGCCATTCTCGGTCTTGACGGCGAAGCTCGCCGCAGCTAAAAGATATATCATGCGTATATCTTTTACCGGAGATCCTGCCGTGACGGAACACAAGGCTCAGTCAACTCTTCGTGTGCCCGCTCGCAGTTCCGGCTGGGCGACCAAGGCCCCTGCCGCGGCAGGCGGCGCAATGGGCGGTCCGATGCAATGCGGCTGACACTCTTCTCCGACTACGCTTTGCGCGTGCTGATGTTCGCGCACGCCGCGGAAGACCGTCTCGTGACGATAGAGGAGATCTCCGAGGGCTACGGCATCTCACGCCCGCACGTCATGAAGGTCGTCAACGCCTTGACGCGCAGCGGCTATCTGACAGCGGTTCGCGGCCGCTCGGGCGGCCTGCGGCTCGCGATGCCAGCGGAAAAGATCATACTCGGCGACGTTGTTCGCGAGACCGAGCCGGACTTGGCGCTGGTTGAATGCTTTTCGAGCGCAAACCAATGCGTCATCACGAAGTGCTGCAAGCTGCAGGGCGCGCTCGACGAGGCGCTGCAGGCGTTCCTGGCCGTGCTCGACCAGAAGACGCTCGCCAGCATTGCGCTCAAGCCGCGGGACTTTCGCACAATCCTCGCGCCCGTGCCCTAGCATGGCACGCGCTGCGGCTAAGTTGAATTTCCCGGTGAGCCCTTACTTGAGCGGGGCCTCGCCGCAGTTGGGCTCGCAGCCCAGCGGATAGCCCCACGCCGGATAGTAAGGCGGCTGCACGTAATAGGGGCGCGGGCGGCGCATCTCCCAGGCGGGGCGCCAGTAGCTCGAATTGTAATAAGGGTAGTAGCGCGGCGGATCGTAGACGTAGGGGTAGCGGTCGGGGGCGTCGGGATCGCGGTCGCGCCAAAACCAGCCGGCCGCCGCCGGCGCTTGGACGGCGAAGCCCATCGTCAGAGCCAGAACGGCACTGGCAACCAAAGCTTTAAGGCGCATATCCACCCCTCGATTGTATACGTCTACGCGATTCCGCGCCCCCGAGGCAATGGCGGGACGGTGCCGCCAGAACCGGCGCTGTCCGGCTCCGGCGCCCGCCGATGCCCGATCTGCGGGCTTGCCGAGGGCGCGACCGCCGGCCGGACTGTGTCACAGGATCCACAGCGCTGCGAGAAGCGCGCTGGCGGCCAGCAGCACCAGCGGCTCGGTCAGGTTGGCGAGCGCACCCGCCGCCAGCGCCGACCAGGAGAGGCCGGCCCGCTCGATCGTCAGCAGGGCGCGGTCGCGGGCATCGATCTCGTTCATGATCATCGCTGCTTGCGCATGGGTGCACACGCCCGCGAACTTCTCCGGCGACAAGACGAAGCGCGTGCCCTTCAGGGTGGCATCGCGATCGAAACCGGCGTCGCACGGGACGTCCGCGAAGCGGCGGACGGTGGCCGCCGAGGGGATCGGCGTGTGGTGCACGGTGACGAACGCCCGGTACAGCTCGCCGAGAGACGGCTTACCCGTGCGCGCGATGTCGGCGGCGATCCGATCGCACCCGCCGCTCCACAGGTGCGACTCGGGATCGTCCTCGCAGGTCATGCGCACCGCATAGCCGTAGGGGATATCGAACCGGCCCTGCGTATCGCTCAGCGTCGTCGCGACGTAGAGCCCCGCGCCGGCAAGACAAATGCCGGCGAGAAGCCTCCAGCGGCGCTTGAGGACGGACACCATGCTCATCAAGCCCAGGTTGCCACGCATGCACTTAGGTTCCCACCATCACCCGAACCGGAGCAAAGCATTCCGCAATGGGCCGCTGCGCGACGCCGCAATTCTTTAAACGTCGAACTCCGCTCGCCGCCATAGCCATCGCGCCCGTCAGACACTATCATCCCCTCGGCATGCCAAAGTGCCTGTCACGGGCGGGGAGGCTCGCATGCGCGCGCAAGTCCGCAGCATTGTCGAGGCCCTGTACGCGTCTTGGGCCGTCAAGGACCTTCCATCGGTTCTCGCCTGCTGCACCGACGACATCGTGTTCGCGATGCATGTCCCCATAGAGATCATGCCGTTCGCCGGCGAGACGCGCGGCAAGGCGAACCTCGCGCCGCGATTGCAGATGATCCTCGACGATTTCGACTTCCTGGTCTACCGGCCGCTACTCATCAGCGAGGACGACGCCGAGTTCCACGCGCAAGTCCTCTACCATTTTCGCCACAAGGTCACGGGCCACGAGATCGAGGGGACCATGCGCCACGTCGGACGCATCGAAGGGGACAAGATCGCACGGCTGGACGAGTTCCACGACACGCCGCGCGTGCTCGCCTTCTTCGAGCTGCTGGCGCAGTCTGCGAGCGGCGTGCCGGAGCGCGAATTTCCGCATATTAAGCGCAACAAATGAGGATCCCGGCCGGTCCCGCTGCAAGCGCGGCCGGGACGCCGATCAGCCGCTGCGCGGACGCGGGTTCATATAGTAGGTGATCATCAGCATCGACATGATCACCGAGGACACGACGCCGGCCACGGTTCCGACCCAGATCCCGGAATGCACCTCGCCCATGTCGTCGAGGATCTCCTTGCCGGCCAGACTGCCGGCGAGCGAAGCCACGATCGCGAAGACGGCCACCACCATTGGAATGCGGAAATCGTCGGGGCCCATGCCCGACATACGGTTGATCAGCTCATTACGCACGATGACGGCGACAATCGTCGCGGTGAACCCGGAGATAATCGCCAGCGCCACCACGTCGACGCCCGCCCGTTCCAGCATTCCCCCCACCGCCGCGCCGACGGCCGCGGCGACCAAGATCACGATAATCAAGCTTGCCGATGTTACCCCTTGCGGCATTGCTCTTCTCCCCTGTTTGCTGTGCTGCCTCTCATTGGGCGGTGCATTGTTAACACGGGTCGGCGCGGGTCAAGCGGAATGGGGTGCCTTTCCCGCGCGTGGCGAGGTTCGCTAGGACTCTGTTGGTTCGCACACCTTCCGCTATCCCTCTTTAATCTCTCCGCATTAAGCTGCGCCGGACGACACGAGGGCCGTCTGCGAGGAGGAAACGCCATGGCCACCTACATCGTTCTCATCTCCTTCACCGATAAAGGTATCAAGGCCGTCAGGGATACGGTGAAGCGTGCCGACACCATCAGAAAAATGGGCAAGAAGGCGGGCGTCACGCTGAAGGATCTCTATTGGACGCTCGGCGCTCATGACGGTGTCTGCATCTACGAGGCGCCCGACGACGAGACGATCACGGCGTTCCTGCTCGGTGCGGCCGAGGAGGGCTTCGTCAAGACGCAAACCCTGCGCGCGTTCTCCGAGCCCGAGATGAAGAAGATCCTGGCCAAGATGCTGTAGCACCTCTGGTGTCATCCTCGAGATCAGCCCGAGGATGACACGCACTTGCGGACGGCGACGGCGCGGCAGCGCCGGACCACACGCTCGGCAAATACCGATGAAGGGCCCGATGGACGCTTGACGGCAAGCGTGCGACGCTTCGCGCGCGTGATTCGCCCGCAAATTTGGAGGCAGCAATGGAGCCGATCATGGGAATTCTTATCGGATTGGTCGTGGCGATCGTAGCGCTCATCGTTTTCATGTTCATTTTCATGTGGATCTGGAATCTCGTCATGCCCGACGTGTTCGGCCTCAAACAGATCACGCTCTGGCAGGCGCTCGGCATTCTGATCCTGGCGTCGATCCTGTTCGGCGGCCACCGCGTGGTGAACGTCTACGGTCACCCTCCGGGGCCGCCCCCGATGGCCACGCCCACCGCGCTCTAGAGGCCCTCTGCGCGTCCGGCCGCTGGCGTCAGCCACACGTCCAGGGGCGTCGTGGCGAAGCGGATTTGTGCCTGACCGGTGCCGGGCGCGACCGCCGGCAATCCCCTTGCAGCCCCTGGCGACGCCCGATTTGGCGCCTTTTCGGTGCGCATGGCGCAATGCTATGACCCCCCTGCGACAGTGCTCGGCGCCCGGATGATCAGACGAGTGATTTTCCGCTGGATATCTTTCGCTCTATAATGCACGAACCTTGACGGCTGTATGCTGACGGTCGATGCCAGCGGCATCGTCTTTTTCATTCTTACCGAACCGACCAGGCGCACTTTTCAAGAGGCGCCGCCTCTCGAAGTCACTACGAGAGAAACGCCGGCGATCGTCAGGCTCGCCGACAGACGACGGACGCACCAGCTCCGATGCGTTCGGCAATAGAAGGCCGAGACGCCGAT
>CAYUBZ010000125.1:0-4468 GCA_964443205.1 uncultured Hyphomicrobium sp.
GCAGTGCGCGCCCGCGCAGATGGCTTGCCCCGCGCTGCCTTGACCCCCGATGCCTTGCCCCCCAATGCCTTGTGGGGCTCCCCTGTCCGCTTGGTGACGCGCTTCACCACCGACCTCGATTCTTTAGTGACAACCTCAGCCCATGCTTATCCAAATCCAGGCGCACGCCTGCAAGCCTGCAGACATCACAACAAAATGGGCCGGCGGGGAACCGGCCCAATAGGGCTTCTGGGGACTAGTCTCACGGGATGGTTGCCAATGACCCGGTCCATCAGAGCCGCCCTGGGGGGCTGGGGGGCTGAGAGTCCAGAGCCGCTCCTCGCGGACCGGGCCTAGAGGCAACGATCAGAACCTTGCAAGGGTTTGAGGCGGATCATTGTCCAGGAGCGGTCGTGAATTTGTCCATGTCGCGGTAATTCCGTGCCCCGTTGCACGTCCACCCGTCGCGCGTTCGCACGCGCAGCACACGCTTCGCGCCGCTCGAGACCCAATCGGGGCCTTGAAATTCGACCCATCCGGCGCGATCATGACCCTATCGTGACAGGGAGGCGCCGTTGAGCGAAGCCGAACCGATAATATTCAGCCCGCGCAAGGCGGGCGGCTTTCGAAGCGCCTCCCCGCTCGGAAGCCCGGGAGCGGACACACGGCACATCACGACGTTCAGCCGCCACGAATTGAGCGCCATCCTCGACATCTACGGCCGCAAGGTCGCCGCCGGCGAGTGGCGCGACTACGCCATCGACATCGGGCGCGAGAAGGCGGTGTTCTCCGTATTCCGCCGCGCCAGCGAATGCCCCCTCTACCGCATCGAGAAGACGCCCAAGTTGGCGCGCAGGCAGGGAGCCTATGCGGTCGTGGCGCCCGCGGGCCTGATCCTGAAGCGCGGCCACGATCTGATTCGCGTCCTGCGCGTGCTCGAGGACCGCTTGCGCCTCGTCAGCGCCTAGCCCCAAAAGCAAAGAGCCCCGGAAAATCCGAGGCTCTTCACGCTATGGATGTCGGCTTCGGCAGCCTAGTTGCGGTTGCCGAACAGGTTCAGCAGCATGATGAACATGTTGATGAAGTCGAGGTAGAGGGCCAGCGCCCCCATGATGGCGCTCTTGGCCACCATCGCCGCGTCGTCGCGGACCATCAGGTAGCCGTCCTTGATCCGCTGCGTGTCGTAGGCGGTCAGCCCCGCGAACACCAGCACGCCGATCACCGAGATGGCGAACTGCAGCCCCGACGACTGCAGGAACAGATTGACGACCGCGGCGATGATGATGCCGACAAGGCCCATGAACAGGAACGAGCCCCAGCCGGAGATGTCCCGCTTGGTCGTGTAGCCCCACAGGCTCAGTGCGCCGAACGTCGCCGCGGTGACGAAGAAGATCTGCGTGATCGACTGGCCGGTAAACACCAGGAAGATCGACGAGAGCGAAATGCCCATGACGGCCGCAAACAGCCAGAAGGCGATTTGCGCCGCGCCCACGCTCATCTGTTGCACGCGGAAGGAAAGGTAGAGAACGAAGCCGAGCGGGGCCAGCATGACCACCCAGCGCAGCGGCGAGGTGTAGAGCATCTGACCGAACGGCGTCAGCGTCTCGACGCTGGAGCCAGCGAGCACGCTGGTGATGTAGGCCGTGATGCCCGTCAGCGCTACGCCGGCCGCCATGTAGTTGTAGACGCCGAGCATGTAGGCGCGCAGACCCTCGTCCACCGCTGCGCCCGCGCGTGCGGTGCCGGACTGCGCATACCTGTTTTCGAGCTGAGCCATGAGTATATCCCTGGTATCCCTTGTTAGTCGGCGCAAACCGCCAAATCACCGAGGGAATATGCGCTCCCGGTGTCACCGTTTCAAGGCGCGCTGCGCCGGTTTTTTGCGCGCTTAAGCGCATTTTCGCTCGGTCGAAAGACGGCTCGTTAACTTGTTCTACTCGGAGCGCAGGAAAGGCACCGCCGGCGCCCGCAGCACGGCCCACGTGCCCACGCCGCCGAACACGAACACGAGCCCCATCGACAGGGCGAGCGCCATGGCGACCGCAGAGGCCGAGAAACTGAACGGGATGTTCATCACCTGGGTGACGACGAGCCACGATGCCGCCGAACCCAGCGCCACGGCGAAAAGGGCCGTCACGCCCGCGAGCAGAAAATATTCGAGAAAGTGCGACGCGAGGATGCGCCTCCGCGTGGCGCCTAGCGTCTTGAGGATGACCGCCTCCAGGATGCGGCGGCGCTGGGCGGTCGCCAAGGCCCCGGCGAGCACCAGCGCGCCGGCGAGCAGCGTGACGCTGCCGGCGACGCGGACCGCCGTCATCACCTTGGCGAACATCGAATTGAAGGCATCCAGCACGTCCTTGACGCGGATCGCGGTGACCGAAGGGTAGGCACGGCCGAGCGCGCGGATGGTCTGCGCCTCGGTCGCGAGCGGCGTTCCCGGCGGCAGCGAGATGGTCACCAAGAGATTGTGGGGCGCGTCGCGCAGCGTATTGGGCGAGAAGACCATCACGAAATTGATGGCCAGGCTCTCCCATTTCACCTCGCGCAGGTTGGCGACGCGGGCGGTGATGTTGCGGCCGAGCACGTTCACCGTCACCGTATCGCCGAGCGCCAGCCCGAGCTTGTCGGCGAGGTCTACCTCGAAGGACACCAGCGGCTCGCCGTCGTAGTCCGCGCCCCACCATTTGCCCGCCACCACCTTGGAGCCGTGCGGAACCGTGTCGGAGTAGGACAGGCCGCGATCGCCGTTGAGCACCCACTGCGCCTCGGGCGGCGCCTTGATCCGCTCCACGGGGGTCCCGTCGAGGCGCACGATGCGGCCCCGCAGCATGGGCGCCTCCTCGAGCACGGAGCCGGGGATGTCTTGCTGGATCAGCTTGGTAATCGCCGGATAGTCCTCCTTCGCTATGTCGAGCACAAAGTAATCCGGCGAGCGCGTGGGCAGCCGGTCCTGCAGCTCCTCGACCAGGGAGGCATCCGACAGCGCCACGGCCACGAGCAGGGAGAGGCCGGCGCCGAGCGACAGGACGACGGAGCGCGCTAAGCCGCCAGGCGCGCCGAGATTGGCGACGGCGAGCGCCAGCTCCGGCCAGCGCGGCCGCGGGACGCGGCGCGCAGCCCAGGTCACGGCCGTTCCCAATCCGAGGAACACCGCGAACAGGATCACCAGGCCGCCGCAAAAATAGAAGGCGATGCGCTTGGAATCCGACGTCAGCAGCGCAAAGCCCACCAGGATCGCGGCCACGAGCAGCGTCGCCACGATGACCCACGCCCGCGGCCACGCGCGCTCGGGCGCGACCTCGTCGCGGAACAGCACGCTGGCGCTGACGCGCTCGACGCGCCCCAGCGGCCACAGCGTGAACAGCAGCGCCACTGCAAAGCCGTAGACGCAAGCGGAGAGAAGGCTCATCGCCGACACCGTGATCTCGGCGTGGATCGGCACCACATCCCCGTAGAGCCCGTTCAGAACCACCGGCACCAGCGTGCCGAGCCCGAGGCCGATGACGATGCCGACGACGGCCACGATGACGATCTCGGTGAGGAAGATTGTGAGCACCATGCGGCTGGTGGCGCCCACGCTCTTCATGGTGGCGATCACCTTGCGGCGCCTGTCGATGAAGGTGGCGACCGCGTTGGCGACGCCGACGCCGCCGACCAGCAGCGCCGTCAGCCCGATGAGGGTCAGGAACTGCCGCAATCGTTCGAGCGTACGGCTCACCTGCGGCGAGGGATCGCGCCGGTCTCTGACGGTGAAGCCCGATTCCGGCAGCTCGGCCGCGAGGCGCGCACGCAACGCCTCCAGCTCGACGGCACTCGCCGCATGAGCCTCATTGAGCTTCAACGCGTAGCGCCAACGGATGAGGGTCCCCGGCTTCACCAGCCCAGATTTTTCGAGCGTGGCGAGCGAGACGAGGATGCGCGGCCCGTAGGTCAGCCGGTCGGCGATGCCGTCGGGCTCCGATTTGATGGTGCCGCTGATCTCCACATCCTCGGTGCCGAGCTGCATGCGCCCGCCGACCTTGAGGCCGAGGCGCTCCAAGAGGATGGGATCGACGACGGCGCCGCGCGCCAGCGCCTGTTGCAGCGGCCGGCCGCTGCCGAGCGCCACCTTGCCGACGAGGGGATAGGCGGCGTCGACGATCTTCAGCTCGGCCAGCGCCTGGTCCGACCCGTCCGGGCGCCGCGCCATGGTGCGCATGGTCGCGGTCTCGCTTAAGCGGCCGAGACTTGCAAGCAACGCGCGCTCCGCACCTTGCGAGCGCACGTGCATGCGCGACAGCGTGGCGTCGCCGCCGAGGATGGCCTCGCCCTGACTTTCGAACCCGGCCCGCAGCGCGTCCGACACGGCGCCGACGCCGGTGATGACCGCGACCCCCAGCGCCACGCAGGCGATGAAGATGCGGAATCCGGAGAGCCCGCTGCGCAGCTCGCGCAAGGCGATGCCGAGCAGAACCGGCAGCCGCCATTCGCGGTCCCGCGGTGAGGAGGA
>CAYUBZ010000125.1:4568-6768 GCA_964443205.1 uncultured Hyphomicrobium sp.
CTCGATCCGGCCGTCGGCCATGTGGATCGTGCGCTCGCAGGCAGCCGCCAGCCGCTCGTCGTGGGTGACGAGGATGAGCGTCGCCTCGCGGCGGCGCTGCAGCCCGAACAGCAGATCGACGACCTGACGCCCCGTCTTGGTGTCGAGATTGCCGGTCGGCTCGTCGGCGAGAATGAGCTTGGGCGTCCGGCTCAAGGCGCGGGCAATGGCAACGCGCTGCTGCTCGCCGCCTGAGAGCTGGGCTGGGAAGTGATCGATGCGGGGCCCGAGCCCCACCTCCTGCAAAAGCTCGCGCGCAACCGAAAAGGCATTGGCCGCGCCCGCGAACTCCAGCGGCAGCGCGACGTTCTCGAGCGCCGTCATGGTCGGCACGAGATGGAACGACTGGAACACGATGCCGATCTCGGCCCCGCGCATCAGCGCCAGCTCGTCCTCGCTGAGCTGGGTGAGATCGTGGCCCGCCACCTTGACGCCGCCGCTGGTCGCCCGCTCCAGACCGGCGACGACCATCAGCAGCGACGTTTTGCCGGAGCCGGACGGCCCCACGACGGCCAGCGACTGGCCTTCCGTGACGTCGAGGCTCACGCTGCGCAGAATTTCCACAGGGCCGGCCCGGCTCGTGAGGGTCAGCTGTACAGTATTGAGAGCGACAATCGGCTGGCTCACGGCTTAGCAAACTCCGCTGGTTGCGGCGGTCAGGGGTCTTGCCTCACGTTGACCGCGCCTTTACGTCACCTTGGGACCCCGGGGGTGCTCACGGGAGCACTTGGGAACACTGGGGGCCCTGGATGATTGGCGAGGCCGAAACATGACGACGATGATAGCGAGACGCAACGGGTGCGGCATTGCACAGGTGGTGGGGATTTTGGCCCTCGTCAACGTGTTTGTCGGCCTCATTTGTGCCGGCGGCACCGCAAGTGAAGCCCTCGCGGAAGCGGCAAAACCCATTCGCATCGTCGCATTCGGCGATAGCCTGTCGTCGGGATACGGCCTCAAGCCCAGCCAATCGTTCCCGGCGCAACTGCAGAAAGAGCTGAAAGCGCGCGGGCACAACGTCGTGGTCACCAACGCGGGCGTGGCGGGCGATACGACGGCCGGCGGCCTCAAGCGGCTCGCCTGGGCGGTGCCCGACGGCACCGACGCCGTCATTCTGGAGCTCGGCGCCAACGACGCTCTGCGCGGCATCGATCCCAAGGTGACGCGCTCCAACCTGGAGAAGGTGATCGCCGGCCTGCAGAAGCGCCGGATCCCGATCCTGCTCGCCGGCATGCTCTCGCCGGCGAACTGGGGCGGCACGTATTCTGAGAATTTCGACGCCATCTTTCCCGACCTTGCCCGCACGTACGGACTGGTCTTTTATCCGTTCTTCCTGGACGGCGTGGTGCTCAATGCCAAGCTCAATCAGGACGACGGCATGCATCCGACCGGCAAGGGCGTCGCCGAGATCGTCAAGCGCATGATCCCCTCTGTCGAGGAGCTGATCGCGCGGGCGACGTCACGCGGCACCGGGGCGTCCAAGAGTTGAAAGGCTGGATCGCATGCCCCGCCTCTTTGCAGGCATCGAGATCCCGCTCGAGCAGCGTGACGAGCTGGCGCGCCTGCGCCAGCCGTTGCCCGGCGCCAAATGGGTCGACCAAGACAGCCTGCACCTGACGCTGCGCTTTGCCGGCGACATCGACAACACCAAGGCTGCCGAGTTCGCCGACCACTTGGCGGGCGTCACGGTCGACGCCTTCGAGATGCGGCTTGCCGCCCTCGGCGTGTTCGGGGGCAACGACCCGCGCTCGATCTGGGCGGGCGTCGAGGCGGGGCCTGAGCTCGAGGCGCTGGCGCGCGCCAGCGAGCGCGCCGCCAGGGCCGCCGGCTTGGCGCCGGAGAGCCGCGCGTTCAAGCCGCACGTGACGGTGGCGCGGCTCAAGCACGCGAACGCCGGCGCCATCGCCCGCGTGCTGGGCCGCATCGGCGCCTACCGCTCAAAGCCGTTTCTGGTGGGGCGCTTCGTGCTGTTCTCCTCGCGCCCCAAAATCGGCGGCGGACCTTACGTGGTCGAGGAGGCGTTTCCGCTCAGAGGCGGCGAGTTCGCCGACTATCAAGATGTGGAAGGGGGATGGTGAGGGCTGCATTCACCACCACGCGATCTCAGCCTTTAGTTATCGCCAGATGATCAGGTCGCGAACGAACGTCCCGCACTCTCGGTTCA
>CAYUBZ010000126.1:0-6745 GCA_964443205.1 uncultured Hyphomicrobium sp.
CACCGCGCACGCCGGGATGGTCGCGATCCGCGCGTTTCTTAAGGGGCACGAGCCCGACGACTTCAATGGTACGACGATCTACGCCTCAGGCGAGCCGTGCGCGATGTGCATGGGGGCCATCATCTGGTGCGGCTTCACGCGGCTCGTCTATGCCGCCTCGATCGCGCAGCTCTCATCCAAAATCGATCAGATCGACGTCACCGCGCGCCAAATTGCCAATGCGGCGCCCTTCGCCACCCTCGAGATTTCGGGCGGCCTGTTGTCGGGGAATGCGCTGCGGCTGTTCGACAAGGACAAAGACAGCAAGGACGGCCAGTAGCACCGGCTGGAACCGTGGTGGCGGCTCAAACGTTGACCCGCCACCTGAACCACCAGACGGAGTCCCCAATGGCCCGCGGTCTCATTCTTTGGCTTCTCGGCGTCCCCTTCGGCATCGTGGCGCTGCTCTATCTCTTCGGCTTTCTCAGCTAGGCGCGAGACCGAGCACGACGCGGTAGCGCACAGCGCCTTCCCAGAGGCGGGCGAGGCGCCGTACAGAAAAGTCGCTGGGACGAGCCCCCCGAAAAAATTGCAGATCCCCGGGAACCGCAGGCGCCGCTCGCGCATTACCGCGCAATGCACGCGCTTCGTCTCTCCTCCCCCCTCCCCTGGAGACGGGCCGCGTGGCACTCGGGGCACCCGCTCGTATCGCATTAGCCTGGGCGGGTGCCCTTAGCTTTTCCTGAGCGCACCGCTCAGCACCCGACGGAGACGATCGATCGCACCTGCGGCCGTATTGAGCGCGCTCAATCCGCGAAGGGATCACGCATGAGGATGGTGTCGTCGCGCTCCGGCGAGGTCGACAGCAGCGTCACCGGGCACTCGATCAGCTCCTCGATGTAGCGCACGTACTTGACGGCCTGGGCGGGAAGATCGGCCCAGCTGCGCGCGCCGTGCGTCGACTGCGACCAGCCGGGAAGCGTCTCCCACACCGGCTTGACGCGCGCCTGCGCGTTGCTGCCCGCCGGCAGGCGGTCCATGCGCTCGCCGTCGAGCGTATAGCCGACGCCGACTTTCAGCTCGTCAAAGCCGTCCAGCACGTCGAGCTTGGTGAGCGCGATGCCGTCGATGCCGCAGACCTTGATGGTCTGGCGCACGAGGGTTGCGTCGAACCAGCCGCAGCGGCGCTTCCTGCCCGTCACCGTGCCGAACTCGCGGCCGCGCTCGCCGAGCTTCTCGCCCGTCGCGTCATCGAGCTCGGTCGGGAACGGCCCGGAGCCGACGCGCGTCGTATAGGCCTTGGCGATGCCCAGCACATAGCCGACGGCGCGCGGGCCCATCCCTGAGCCCGTGGCGGCTTGGGCTGCCACCGTGTTCGACGAGGTGACGAACGGATAGGTGCCGTGGTCGATGTCGAGCAGCGCCCCTTGCGCACCCTCGAACAGAATGCGCTTGCCCGCTTTGCGCGCGCGGTCGAGCAAGTCCCACGTCACGTCCATGAAGGGCAGGATCTTGGGCGCGATCTCGGCCAGCTCCGCCATCAGCTTCTCTTTGGAGATCTCCGGCTGGCTCAATCCGCGGCGCAGCGCGTTGTGGTGCACGAGGATGCGGTCGACCTTGGGCCCGAGCGTCGACAGATTGCGCAGGTCCTGCACGCGGATGGCGCGGCGGCCGACCTTGTCCTCGTAGGCTGGCCCGATGCCGCGGCCCGTGGTGCCGATCTTGCCCGCGCCCGCCGCCTCCTCGCGGATGACGTCAAGCTCCCGGTGCAGAGGCAGAATCAAGGTGGCGTTCTCGGCTAGTCGCAAATTCTCGTGGCTGACGGCGACGCCTTGCCCTTCGAGCTTCGCGATCTCCTCGCACAGCGCCCACGGATCGACGACGACGCCGTTGCCGATGACCCCGAGCTTGCCGGGGCGCACGACACCCGAAGGCAGCAGCGACAGCTTGTAGGTGTTGTTGCCGATGACGAGGGTGTGGCCGGCGTTGTGGCCGCCCTGGAAGCGCACGACGATATCGGCGCGCTCCGACAGCCAGTCCACGATCTTGCCCTTGCCCTCGTCGCCCCACTGGGCGCCGACCACCGCCACGTTCGCCATTATTCTCTAACCCGTCTCGCAACTTGGCCCCGGCACGACTTGCCGGGGCCATGGGGTGTCGTACGGGCTGTTATAGCGCAGATTCGTAAAAGCCGAGCCCCTCGGGGCCCAGGGGAGCCCAGGGGGACCTTAACGGTAGATGATCGGCCGCGTGCCCGGCCAGGTAACACGGTAGCCGAACTCGATCACCCGCTCCTCCTCCGGCTCCAGCTTGGACTCAAACGCGATGACGCCGCGCTTGTCGTCGATGTCCTTCTTGGTGGGCTGCCCCGGTCCGACCAGCTCGACCTTAATGTCCTGGTTCTGGGAGACGGGGATCTGATCGTGGACGACGAGCCGCACCGCCCGCTCGTGCATGTTCTTGACCGTAATGCGGAAATTGCGGCTGTCGGTGCGCGCCGAGGAGATGAGGCCGGTCTCGCCGCGCTTCTCGTCGGCGATAGCGCGGCGCACGCGCACCTGGTCGTCGGCACCGAAACCGAGCTCGTACTCCTCGCCGGGCGCAAGCACGGGAAGCGCGCCGGTGCCGACGAAGGTGCCGTCGCGGAACAGCGCCACCGTCCCCGGCAACAGCGGCGAGCCGGTGGGCAGCGTGAGCTTGGCGTAGAGATAGGCCTTGGCATCGAGCTTGGGCACCGTGCGCACCGTGAGCACCGGCTCCATGGCGTCCTCCTGCAGAAGCACGCGCTTGTCCTCGCCCGTGGCCGGGACCGTGAGACGGCTCGGCACCCTGAACACCGCCTGGAAGGGTGCTGCCTCCACGGCCGCGTTCTGCTCGGCGATGCCGAGTGCGGGCTCGGGCGCGGCATCCTGCGCCGCCACCTCGGCCCCACCGACCTTCATACGATCTTCTTCCGCCGCCATGCGGGTCATGGCGAGGCGCTCTCCTGGCGGTGCAGGCGCTGCGGCAACCGGCTTGGGCTCAGGCTCGAAGTCGACCGTTACCGTGTGCAGCTCCGGCGCCGCCGCGTTGGCCGTGGGGCGGGTCGTCGAGAGCTGCACGGCGACGTTGTCCCAGCTCTCGCCCGTGCGTTGCTTGATCTCGGCGCGGCGCGTCAGCTGGAGCTGCGGCGGAGCCGTTTTAGAGCCCGTGGCGAGACGGGCGTCATAGCGCGGCACCCAGGCGGCATTGCGAACCTGGTAGCGCACCGTCAGGTCCGCCTCGAGCTGCGCGGCGGCGGCGACGAAGACCCTGACCTCGGTCTGCTCCACGCGCGCCGGCGCCAGCGCCGAAAGCTTCTTCTCCAGATCCTCGATTTGGCGGTCGAGATCACGCTTCTTCACCTCCGCATCGAGCGCGCTCTTCTGCGCATCCGTCATGCCCGACGCGATGAGGGCCAGGATCTGCGCCCAGTCGGTCTGCGGAACCGTTTGCCCCTGCTGCCCCTCGGCGCGGCCGGGCAGCTCGGCGAGATTGGTCAGCAGCGCCTTCTGCGTCTGCGCGGCGTCCTGTTGGCCTTGCGCGAGCCCCCGCTCGTCACGCAGCCGTTCGATCTCGTCCTCGATTCTCTTGCGCTCCGTCTGCAGCACGGCCTGATCGGAGCGCGCGACGTAGCGTCGGCGCGTATCGACGGATTGGATGTCGAGCTTGGCCGTCGCCTTGCCGTCGACGCGGATCGAGCCGGGTACCGCCTCGGCCGGCAAATCGTTGAAAACAACGGTGTGCTCGCCCTTGTCGAGGGTGAGCCGCGCGGTGCGCCTCACCTCCGCCCCCGACGGGAACACGATGACGGCGTCGACCCGCGAGGTGGCCGGGAACTCCGCCGCCACCGCCGCGCCGGCCGCCACGACCGTCACCAAGACTCCGGTGATTGCAACGAAGACGCGCATTGCTTGGCCCCCATATTTCTCGCTCAGACCGCCCGTCCCCGGACCGTCCCTCGCCCCCCTGACGAGTGGGGACGCTTCACGTCTGAATTATGACAAGCAGTATAAGATGCCAACCATGCGTGGCGTGCCGACCCGCGCGGGCTAGGTTAACGCGGCCCGCGCTGCGCCGTAGGCCCAGTCGAGCCAGGGCGTCAGCAGCTCCAGATCGCGCCGCTCGACCGTTGCCCCGCACCAGATCCGCAAGCCCGGCGGGGCCGTGCGATAAGCTCCGATATCTTTGGCCACGCCCTCCTTGTCGAGCAACGCGGTGATGCGCCCGGAAAAGCGCGCGCCCGCCGCCGGCCCCTGCGCGGCGAGCACCGGCTCGGCGAAGCGCAGACACACCGACGTGTTCGATCGCGTGGCGGGTACGGCTGCGAGATTGGCGACCCACGGCGTCCTCTCGATCCAGTCGTAGAGCACCGCGGCGTTCGCGTCGGCGCGCGCGCGCAAGCCTGCAAGCCCGCCGATACCTTCCGCCCATTGCAGCGCGTCGAGATAATCCTCGACGCACAGCATCGAGGGCGTGTTGATCGTCACCCCTTCGAAGATCTCTGTCATCAGCCGGCCGTCCTCGGTGAGGCGGAACAGCTTGGGCAACGGCCAGGGCGGCACATATCGTTCGAGCCGTGCAATCGCGCGCGGTGACAGGATGAGCATGCCGTGCGCCGCCTCGCCGCCCACGACCTTCTGCCAGGAGAAGGTGGCGACGTCGATCTTGCTCCAATCGATCGCCTGCGCGAAGACGGCGGAGGTGGCGTCGGCGAAGGTCAGGCCGCGGCGCGCGGACGCGATCCAATTGGCGTCCGGCACGCGCACGCCCGACGAGGTGCCGTTCCAGGTGAAGACGACGTCGCGATCGAAGTCGACGGCGCCCAGGTCGGGCAGTCTCCCGTAGTCGGCTTCCAACACCCTGGCATCGGGGAGCCGCAACTGGCCCACGATGTCGGCAACCCAGCGCTTGCCGAAATCCTCCCAGGCCAGCACGTCGACACCGCGTGCGCCCAACATGGTCCACAGGGCCATCTCGAAGGCCCCGGTATCGGAGCCGGGCACGATGGCGACGCGATAGCCTTCGGGCAGCTCGAGCAGCTCGGCGGTCTTGTCGATGGCGAGCTTGAGGCGCGCCCTCGCCTCGGGCGCCCGGTGCGCGCGCCCGACCAGAGCGGACTTGAGCGCGTCGGGCGTCCATCCGGGACGCTTGGCGCACGGCCCGCAGGAGAAATTCGGATTGCGGGGACGCTCTTTGGGTTTCGGGTTTGCTCGCATGGCTCGCCGGTCGTTGCCCCGCGACGGGACGCCGCCGTGGTCGGGCCGGGTCTAAGTGCTCAAACCCGCTGCGTCAATCGGCTCGCTCAGTTGATGTAGAAGCGCAGGCCGGCGCGGATCTGGTGCTCGCCGATGCCGCCGATCTCCACGTCCGAGCCGATCCCGTTGATGGTGAGATCGACGTCCGACCCGCCGATGTAGAGGAAGCGGTAGTTCACGTCGATCGAGGTGAAGGAGGAAATCTCGTAGTTGACGCCCGCCATGGCAGCCCCTGCAAAGGCAAACCGCGTTGTCCTGTGGCCCACGCTGGTCGTCGTCCCGCCGAAGGTCGAATTGCTGTTGCGCGTCAGCTGATTGACGGCAAAGCCGACGCCGCCGCCGACATAGGGGGTAAACGGGGTCCCGGTGCGGAAGTCGTAATAGGCATTGGCGAGCAGGATGGTCGACATGAACTTGGTCTTGTCCGTTATCGTCACGCCGCCCGTAGACCCGTCGAAGTCGGCGTCCATGATGGAGTGAAGATCGACGGTGAGATCGGTGCGGAAGGCCGGGCCCCACACATAGCCGACACCAACACCGCCGGTGAAGGACGGCAAGGCGTCTACGCTGAGCAATGCCGGACTGAGACCCACGGTACCCCCGGCAAACGGAGTGCCAACCGTGGTAACGGAAGGCTGAGCACCGAAGCCTGCGGCGAAGTCGGCGCGGAAATACCACGCGGCCTCATAGACCGGCACGGGGATCGGGGCCGGCACCGGCGTTGCCACCGCATAGGGATTGATGCCGCTCCGGTAGTCGAGCTCGACGTCGCCGCCGGCAAGGGCGGGCATCGTGCCGCCGGCGCCGAGCGCCAGGCCGAGCGAAAGTCCGAATAGTGTGCGTCTCATAGGCTTCGATCCCTCGATGGACGGCGAGGGAGGCCGAAGCCTCGCCCGGTCGTCTCAAGTCTCTCCTTTAGCCGGCCGCTTCCAAGGACAAGGTACCGACCCGCACCTGCTTCCAGGCTCGCGGGCGGAATGCGCCTGCCTCACGCGTCATCGCAACTAGGAAATCAACTTGAGGACTCCGGGGTGAGCCCCGATGGATGCCCGGGGCTCAAGCTGCCGGGCCGCTTGCGCGGACCCGGCAGAACGCTCGTACGTCTCGTCGGCCGCTTGCGAATGCGCGGCCAGATTGCTTACTTCACCGCGTACATGACCGGCTGCTCGCGCTGCAGCTTGTAGCGGAAGCCGACGATCAGGTCGTTGGTGGTGATGTCCTGGATAGACACACCGCTGTAGGAGCTCGAACCGTCGTAGGCTGTGGCAATGCCGCTCTTGGCAGTGCCCAGATCGGCGTATCGGTAGGCGAGGTCGATCGCGAACCGGTCGGTGACGTCGTAGGCCAGGCCGGCATGGATCGCCCAGGCGAAGTTGGTGTTGGTATGGCTGTCGGCAAAGAAAACGCTGGTGGCGGGGACATTCACGTCCTTCAGACCGTCTACCGTCAGAGACGCAAAGCCGATGCCGGCGCCGACGTAGGGCGTAAAC
>CAYUBZ010000127.1:0-6741 GCA_964443205.1 uncultured Hyphomicrobium sp.
TCGGTGCCTTTGGGCGTGCCGTCGGCTGAGAAGGTGAGCTTCTCGACCTTGGCCTCGGCCTGCTTCAGCAGGCGGTCGCAGTGCTCTTTGAGGACCTCGCCGCGCTCGTAGATGGTGATCGACTCCTCGAGCTCGACATCGCCCCGCTCCAAGCGGTTGACGATGCTCTCCAGCTCCTTGAGCGCGCGCTCGAAGCTCATGTCCTTGATGTCGGCGTGCTTGGCGCTTGTCTTGGCCATGGCCATGTCCATGCTTGCGTCCTGGGGTTTGGCTGCGATCTTACGCGCCGACGTCCATCAGCGTCTTGACGTGCACGGCCACCGAGCGCGCCAGCGCGTTCAAATCGTAGCCGCCTTCCAGAAGCGACACGATACGGCCGTTACAATGCTTCCCGGCCATATCCGCAAGCCTCTCCGTGGCCCACATGAAATCGGCCTCCACCAGCCGCAGGTTGGCGAGCGGATCGGCCTGATGCGCATCGAACCCGGCCGAGATCAAGAGAATATCAGGGCCGAAGGCGTGCAGCGCGGGCAGAATGCGCGATTCGAACGCCTCGCGGAACTTTTCACCCGCATCGCCGGCGCGCAAGGGCGCATTAAAGACGTTGCCGACGCCGGTCTCGCCCATCGCTCCGGTGCCGGGAAAGAGCGGCATTTGGTGCGTCGAGCCGTAATAGAGGTCCTTGTCCGACCAGAAGATGGCTTGCGTGCCGTTGCCGTGGTGAACGTCGAAATCAGCGACCGCGATGCGCTCGGCCCCGTGCTTGGCGCGCGCGTAGAGGCCGGCGATGGCCGCATTCGAGAACAGGCAGAAGCCCATCGCGCGGTCCGCTTCGGCGTGATGGCCGGGCGGGCGCACCTGGCAGAATGCGTTGGCCGCGCGCCCCGTCATCACGGCATCGACCGCATGCAGGCCGGCGCCGACCGCGCGCAGCGCCGCCTCCCAGGAACCGGCTGAGATGACCGTGTCGGCATCGATGTGGCGGGTGCCGTTGATGGGGCCGGTGGCGACGCGGCGCAACTCCTCAAGGTAGGCCGCCGGATGGGCGAGCTTAATCTGCGCCTCCACGTCGTCCCGCAGCGGCGCCTCTTCCCGCACGAGATCCTTGAACACGTCATGCGCCAGCACCTTGTCGATGGCGCGCATGCGGTCGGGGCGCTCGGGGTGTCCGGGCCCTGTGTCGTGCGCGAGGAAGCAGGGATGCGTGATGAGAAGCGTGGCCATGGCGCGGAGGTAAGCCCTCGGCTTTCCGGTGTTTCTGCCGCCATGTTAGCGCGCCACGCCAAAAGGGCCACCCCGCGCCCTTTGTCAGGGTAACTCGAGCCCTTCAGCGATGACCACGCCGGGCGGGGGCGCGGGGGTGTCCGGCACGAAGAAATCGGGGGCGAGCGGCGTCCCCGGCGCGACGCTGTAGCCGGCGAAGTCGCGGACGCCGCCAACCTCATAGAGAAAGCTGTCGTCGATCAGAAAGTTCCCGGTGAAGCGCGCCGCCGGCTGCTCGAACACCAGATGGGCCGCGTCCGCGACGATGTCGGGGGTCCGGCTCATGCGCACGATGGTGTCCCCGCCGAGGATGTTGCGCACCGCCGCCGTTGCAATGGTCGTGCGCGGCCACAGGGCATTGACGGCGACGCCATCCCCCTTCAATTCCTCTGCGAGCCCCAGCACGCACAGGCTCATGCCGTACTTGGCAATCGAATAGGCGAGATGGCCGGCGAACCAGTCCGGCTTCAATTCGAGCGGCGGCGACAGCATGAGGACGTGCGGGTTGTCCGCTTTGCGCAAGTGCGGCAGGCAGGTCTTGGTGACGAGGAACGTGCCGCGCGTGTTGACGCCGAGCATCAGGTCGAAACGTTTCAAGCTCGTCTCCCCGATGCGGCTCAAGGACAGCGCGCTTGCATTGTTGACGCAGATGTCGATACCGCCAAAGGCCTCGACCGTCGCCGCGACGGCCTGCGCCACCTGATCCTCGAAGCGGATGTCGCAGGGCAGCGCCAGCGCCCGCCCGCCCGCCGCCTCGATCTCGGCGGCCGCCGTCTCGACCGTCCCTTCGAGCTTGGGATGCGGCTCTTGCGTCTTGGCGGCGATGGCGACGTTGGCGCCGTCGCGCGCGGCGCGCTTGGCAATGGCGAGCCCGATGCCGCGGCTGGCACCCGTCACGAACAGCGTCTTGCCCTGGAGCCCCGCCATCGCTTGTGTCTTACCCCGCCTTCGCCAGCGCGCGCGTGGTGAGCCAGCGCAGAAAGCGGAAGGGCAGCATGGCGATGCCGAAGAGTTGCAGGACCAGCGCGGCAAAGAGCGCGGGCAGGCCGGCGACCGGCAGGAATATGAGGAGGAAGGCTAAGAAACGCGCGGCCTGCGCGGCCCGGTAGCCGGCCGTCCCGCGGTACTCTGCACGCTCCTCCGCCGGCCAGAGCCATCCCCACCAGGCGCGCGCGACCGGCCACCCCATGAGACCCGCCACGAGACCGACGATGTAGGCGATCTGCACGTCCGACGGGACGAAGGGCACGATGCGCCGGTCGAGCTCCGTCTGACGCGCCTCGTCGCGCGCGTGCACCTCCACCGCGCTGGTGACGACGTTGCCGGTGATGCTCGACGTCGCCGTCGACAGCCAATCGCCGACGAGACCGGTGATGGGCTCTGCGGCGGATTCTTCGGGCGTGGCACGGATCACCACGCGGCCGCTGCCCTCCCGCCCGACGCCGACGCGGAAGGCGCCGCGGCTGGCGCCCAGCGCGTCGAGAAAGTCGCCGAGCGTCGCCCGCTTCAAGGCGTCGTCGAGGCCGTTGACGGCTATGCGCTGCCACAGCCAGTTGCGCCCGCCCGGCTGGCGCGGCGCGGGGGCCTGCAGGATCACCAGATTGACGTCGGCGTCCTCGGCCGCGCGGATCACGTCGAGGATCTTGAGGCTTTGCTCGGGCCCGCTCTCGGGACGGAAGCGCAAAAGGTTGTCCTCCACGCGCCCCGTGATCAGCACGGTCTGGCCGCGCACCGACCGCAAGGCGCCCGCCAGCTCCGCCGGATCGATCGCGTCGACGAGCGCGGCCCTGGTGCCGGGATCGCGGCGCGGCGACGACGACAGCGTCCGCGGACCGCCGGGCTCGAGCGCCAGCGTGCGGATGCTCGACCGGCTCAAGGGGCGCTCGAGCTGGGCGACCGCCTCGTCGAACAGCGCCTGCTCTTTCAGCGCGAGCAGGAGGTTGGGGCGCACCGAAGCGTAGAGCGCCGCTTTGCCCCCCTCGGCGCGGCGCACGAGACGATAGCTGTCGCGGCCGACGACGACGTGCAGGCTGGCGCCTTCGGGCAGGTCCTTCAGCAGCGCGCGCTCGCCGAAGACGGTATCCTCGGTCAGATAGATGGCGAGCTTGGAGTCGGTCGCCGCATTGGGCAGCAGCGTCGGCACGGCGCGTTTGAGCTCGTCGGGCGTTCCGGCGGTGAAGATCTCGCCTTCGCGGTTGACGAATTTCCAATGCCCTTCCGGCGTGGCGTGCGCCGCTAGCGCCGCACCCTTGGCGGCGGAGGGCAGCGCCTTGACGTGGGCGGCGGCCCGGTCGAGCTCGCCGACCCCGTACTTCGCCGCCTTGGTGCCGACCTCGCCGGCCTCGCGCGCAAGCTTGGAGAACCAGTTTGCCTGCGCGGCCGGAGCGGCGGCGGCTAGCAGCAGCACCGCGCAGCTACCGCGCAACAGCGCGTGGCTGAATTCGAGAACCAGTTGCATCGAAAAAGAGCCTACACACTGTTTGGACAGAATTCAGCCCGAGCGGCTATTGAGGCCACAATAAACCAGCCGAAGGATTCGAGCGGCCATGGCCATCGTCAAGGCAACCGAGGGAGCCATCCGCGCCGCAGCCGAGTTGCTGCGCGCCGGGCGCCTCGTCGCCTTTCCCACCGAGACGGTGTACGGGCTCGGGGGCGACGCCACCAACGGGCGCGCGGTCGCCGCGATCTTCGAGGCGAAGGGGCGGCCGCGCTTCAATCCGCTGATCGTGCATGTGCCAAGCATCCTGCAGGTCGAGGAGCAGGCCTACATGACGCCGCTCGGCCTGCGCCTCGCCGAGGCGTTCTGGCCGGGACCGCTCACGCTCGTCCTCGACCGCAGTGCTGCGTCCAACCTGTCCGAGCTGGTGAGCGCCGGGCTGGAAACCGTCGCGCTGCGCGTCCCCGATCATCCGATCGCCCAGGCCTTGCTGGCAGCGTGCGGGCGCCCGCTCGCCGCGCCGTCCGCCAACCGCTCAGGAGCCGTGAGCCCGACGCGGGCCGCCCACGTGCTGGCGGACCTGGGCGAGTCCGTGGCCCTGATCCTCGATGGGGGGCCGACGGCGCACGGGCTGGAATCGACCGTGATCGATGCGCGCGGCGACGCTCCGGTCCTGCTGCGCTCCGGCGCCGTTACCGCGGAGACGATTGAAGCGGTGCTGGGCATTCGGCTGCTGCGCCAGGCCCCCACCGGGCCGCGCCCGAGCGCGCCGGGGCAGCTTGCGAGCCACTACGCGCCGCATGCAAAGGTGCGCCTCGACGCCAGGGAGGTAAAAGACGGCGAAGCCCTGCTGGCGTTCGGTCCAAACGTGCCGCAGACTTCGGGCCGCGTCATCAACTTGAGTGCGACAGGCGATCTGATCGAGGCGGCGGCCAGCCTCTTTGCGGCGTTGCGGGCGCTGGATAAGGCGGGCGTTGACGCCATCGCCGTCATGCCGATCCCCGAGGAGGGGCTCGGGGAGGCCATCAACGACCGGTTGCGCCGCGCAGCCGCGCCGCGCCCACCGTGATCGAGGCTTACGTGATTCAGTCCGCTAGGCCGGCGAGAACCGCCGAACCGCCCGTGACCTTGATGGGTGCAACGGCAGGTGCAACCCCGGCAATTGCGGTCTTGTGCGGCGCGACGCCATCCGGCCAAGCTGCCACAATAGCGTACGATGCCAGCAGGCTGGTGACGGCCAAAGCAAAGCTTGCAATCGTCCTCTGCATCAATGAAGCCCCCGCAGGCGTTCAGGTTTAACCCTTGATTCGTAGAGTGAATCGAGGCTGCTGGAAACGCCTGCAAGAAGCATTTGACGTATCCCCAGGCTTTTCGGCAACAGTGCCGGGGAACGTTGCAGGCGCCGACGAGACGAGAGGATCGACACGACGTGGACCGCAGAACACCAATCGAGACGAGGCCGCGCACCGCCCGCGATGCGGTGTCGGACGCCGTTTTGCAGCGATTCTGCGCCATCGTCGGCTCCGAGCACGCCATCGCGGATCCCGACCAGCAGCTCCCCTACCTGCGCGAATGGCGTGATCTCTACGCCGGCCGAACGGCTTTGGTGCTGAGGCCCGGCTCCACAAAAGAGGTTGCGGATATCCTGGCGACCGCCAACGAGGCGGGCGTCGGCATCGTGCCGCAAGCGGGCAACACGGGCCTCGTGGGCGGCCAGATCCCGTCGCCAAGCGGCGCCGAGATCGTGCTCTCGGTCTCCCGGCTCAACGCCGTGCGCTCGCTCGACACGGCCGCGACCGCGATGGTGGTCGAGGCGGGCCTCACGCTCGCCGAGGCGCAAGGCGTCGCGGAAAGGGCGGGGCGCCTCTTTCCCTTGAGCCTGCCCTCGGAGGGCAGCTGCCAGATCGGCGGCGTGCTGGCCACCAACGCAGGCGGCGTCGGGGTGCTCGCCTACGGGACCGCGCGCAACCAAGCCCTGGGGCTGGAGGTGGTGCTGGCGGACGGTCAGATCTGGGACGGCCTGAGGACGCTCAAGAAGGACAACACGGGCTACGACCTGCGCGATCTGTTCATCGGCTCGGAGGGCACGCTCGGCATCATCACCGCCGCGGCCTTGAAGCTGTTTCCGATGCCGGCGGAGAAGGCGACCGCGTGGGTGGCGCTGCCGGACCTTGCGTCCGTCGCCGCGCTGTTCCGCTTGGCGGAGGCGCGCGCCCATTCCGGCCTGACCGCGTTCGAGTTCATGAGCCGCCTCACCGTCGATCTGGTTCAGCGCCACATATCGGGCACGCGGCTGCCACTGAAAGAGGCCGCGCCCTGGTACGTGCTGATGGAGATCTCGAGCTCGGAGCCCGATGGAGCGGCGACGGCCACGCTGGAGCGGCTGCTCGGGGCGGCCACCGATGCGGGCCTCATCGCCGACGCCGTGCTCGCGGCCACGCTCGCGCAATCGCAGAGCCTGTGGCGGCTGCGCGAGACCACCTCGGCAGCGCAGAAGCCGGAAGGCGGCTCAATCAAGCACGACATCTCGGTGCCGGTCGCGCGCATCCCCGAGTTCCTGGAGAAGGCCGCGCCCGCCGTCGAGGCGGTGTGCCCGGGCGCGCGGCCCGTGGTGTTCGGCCACTTCGGCGACGGCAACGTGCACTATAACGTTTCGCAGCCTCCGGGCATGGATAGGGCCGCGTTCCTCGCGCTGTGGGAGCCCATGTCGCAGGCCGTGCACGACGTCGTCGCCAGAATGGGCGGCTCCATCTCGGCCGAGCACGGCATCGGCCAGATGAAGCGCGCCGAGCTTCTCCGCTTCAAGAGCCCGGTCGAGATCGCTCTGATGCGCAAGCTCAAGGCCGCGCTCGACCCCAAGGGCATCCTCAATCCAGGCAAGGTTCTGTAGAGGTTTATGCTGTCCGCGCGCGAGCCGCGGCGCCAGGCCACCTTGCGCTGCGCAGACAGGGGTCCTAGGTGGGCGACTAGAGAGACTTGGCTCAGGCATCGAAACGCCGATGAATAAGGCGCGCGCAAAGAACCTTCCCGTTCTTGTCATG
>CAYUBZ010000128.1:0-1609 GCA_964443205.1 uncultured Hyphomicrobium sp.
CTTGTACCAGGGGCGCCCCACGTAGTAGCGCCGCCAATAGGTGTCGGCGGCGAAGGAGATGATCGGAATCCCGAACACGGAGAGGCCGAGGTCGGGCAGCGGCACCACCTCGCCGCGATAGTCGAAGGCGAGATACTCGCTGTAAACCCAGCCGCGGTCACCGTCCCAGAGGACGTCGCACCAGGACTCGTCGCGAAGGCAGCCTTCGACGAAGACATCGTCGCCTTCGGGGATGACGCCGACTGAGGGGAACTCGGTATCGGGGCCGGTGCGCATGTTCACATTGGCCGTCGTATAGCCAGGTGCCGCTGCTTGCGCTGCCGCGGCTCCCAGCATCGCAAAGGCCAGTGCAGCACCGGCCAGGGTTCGCATTCTCACGTACGCCACTCCCGTTATTGTTGATGAACGCCGTCAAGTTGACGGGGCATAGACAGATCAACGACGACGAGGGCGCAGCGGTTCCGTCGCAGGAGGAGCAAATGGCTGCAAATGCCGCACCCCGGGGCACAAATTGCATCCCCGCGGAGGAGCGCCAGCGTTGGCAATTGGCGTGGCTTGGGGCAACGGTCGCGAGCGCTAGCCTACCGTCGAGCGGCCCCGTAGCTGCGCGTCGCACAAGCCGCGCACGTCCTCGATTAAATCCAAAGCTTCGCGATCTTCGGCATAATCGGCTGTGAGGACATCACAGGCGGCATGCAGTTGCTGTCGCGTGAGGTTGGGCACCGAGCCGCGCGCGCTCGGATCGAAGATGAGGTCCCCGACGATGGCCGGGTAATGTTTTGGGTAGCCGCCGGTGCGCGCCGTTGCACTTTGGATGGCCTGGCGCAAGCAGGCGATGACCTCGTCGAGCGTATTGGCCTCATCCGACATCGGCACTGACCTCCGGTTTGTCGTGTGCCGGCGCACCAGCTACGACCTCGCCCGGCGCGAACCAGGACGAGTGCTGAAGGTTTAGCGGGGTCCTCTTAATGAAGGCTTGCGGCCGATGCTGACTCACGGCGTCGTGTGCATCGCGACAGAAACGTACGTCGATCTCACTCGGCGATCGCACGGACTCAACACGGTTCAAGCCGCCATCGTTGCGCCGTCATGCGAGCTGGTTTTTCGGGGGCGTGCCGCTGCTACCGGTCCACGTCCGGGGCGCGCGCATCGGAGCTTTCCGCGGCGAGATAGTAGCGGTTCACCCAGCCGCTCACGCGCCCGTGGCGGATCGGGCACCAGGCGTCGCGGCATGGGCCCACGATCTCCACGGCGCGGCTTGCTGGCGGAATGCCGCCCACCGGCGGATAATCTTCTGAGGGTCCGCTGCGCACGTTGAGGATGTCGCCGGCCTCGACGCCTGCGACCCTGAAGGAGACAGCGATCGCCTCACTCGCCTTTGGGCGTGCGGCCGCGGGCCGGACCGACGGCTTGGCGCGGCGCTCGGCGAATGGCGGCGCCTTCTGCGGCAGGGGGACCGTCTCCATGCGCGGCGGCTGCGGGATCGCAACCGTCGCTTCGGCGACAGGTTCGGCGGGAACGCTTGCGGTTGGTGGCGTGCTGGGGACCGGTGCGGCTTCGGCCGGCGTGATCAGCCGCAGAACTGGAAGTGTGACCGAGGCGCTCACCG
>CAYUBZ010000128.1:1709-6738 GCA_964443205.1 uncultured Hyphomicrobium sp.
CTAAACCACTTCACGCAGAGCTGGTCGCCCGCGACCCACCAGCGTCCGCGATCGCGCGCCGCGCCGAGAACGGCCGCCAGCCCGCGCGCCTCGCCGGAGACGAGCCCTCGCCTGGAGAAGCGAACAGGAATGGTGGTGCCGGCCGGGGTATCGATCTCGATCACCGCGCCGGCGAGCGTCTCCTTGATCGTCTGGCCGGATAGTCGAGCGGGCTCGGCAGCGGCTGCGGTGGCGGCGGCAAGGCAAGCAAAAGAAACAAGCGGCCGGAGCATGCGACGATCCCTGCGGGTGGACGGTTTGGCCTCGAGGAGTGCGTTAGTCCTGACAGGCGCCGAGGGCGGAAGCGTGCTGACAGTCGGGCAATTTTTTGGCGGCGGCGGTCGCGGAGCGCTTTTTTGCCCGACATAGGCTGTCGACAGACGCCGGAGAGTGCTCTACCCATTAAGGTCATGAACGGGCTAACGCTTTTTCGGGGGGAGAGGCGGCCATGGTGATGCGACCCGATCCCAGAACGGGCGCCCTGACGACGGTTCGCCGGCGCCATTGGGGCCCCTGGTGGCTGTGGATCATTGTGGTGATTTTGGCAGCGAGCGCGGCGTATGCCGGCTACTGGGTCCGCTCGGCCAACGAGCAGCTCGCCCGTGCCGAGGCCGCCCGCCAGAGCCTGGCAGAGAACAGCGAGAGCCTCCAGGCCAATCGGGCGGCGCTGCAGCGGCAGCTCGATCAGGCCAAGGAGGACGAGGCGAGATCGCGCGCGGAAGCGCGTGCCTCGGCCGCCCTGGTCGAGAAGCTGCAGGAAAGTGTGACGACGCTCAAGGCGGAGCTTGCCGCCGCCCGAGACGCCGCCGATGCGAGCAAGCAGGAGGCGGAGCGGCTGGGTGCGCAAATCACCGCCGCCGAGGCCGCGTTCGCGCAGGTCGGCAAATTGCAGGACCGCGTCGCGGCCCTCAAGGCCGATCTCGACGCGGCGCGCCAAAAAGCCGATGCGAGCAAGCAGGAGGCGGAGCGCTTGGCCACCGAGGCGGCAGCCGCCGCGGCGGCGAAGGCGGAGCTGGAGCGCGAGATCGCCAGCCTCAAAGAATCGCTGGGCGAGATGCAGCAGAAGCGCGACGCCGTCACGACCGGCACGACGCCTGCCGGCCCCTGAGGCGCGCTAGCGGCTGCGCATCGGCCGCAGCAGCTCCGCGATCACCGCGCCGACGATGGCCAGCGGCACGACGAGCAAGAAAATAATCCCGATCGTAACCGTCAGGCCGAGCAGCAGCACGACGACGGCGGCCATCACCACCACCGCGACGACGAACACGACGGCAAAGACCACCCAGGCGCGCCAGCCGGTGACCGTCGACGTTTTGCCCCCACTCTTTATGACGAGCATGGCTTGCCGCGTCCTCGTTGGCCTGCGCCGCGCATTGAGCGTGGACCCCAGCATAGCAGAAAGCCGGGCGCCCGCGGCGAAGACGGCGGAACGATCGAAACGCATCTACAACTGCAACGCCGTCGTTCCGGGCCTGCTGGGGCGGCTTGTCGCATGGCGCGGCGTCTCATCGTGCATGCGCTGCTTAGGCGCCGTGGCCAGCAAGTCACAGCTCGCGCAGAACGACCGCCGGGCCCTGGCATCGCCACGCGATCGCCTTAGATTTCGGTCAGCGCTTACGCTGATTTGCCGGAGGGAGAACCGATGCGACAGTCCCTGTATCTTGTTGCAGCGTTGTTGGCCTTCGTGCTGGCTGGGTCGGGTGCGGCCCTGGCCTTCGATGTGCAGACGTTGGGAACGACCAACCCCGACGGGTCGGCCAGGTATGCCGATCCCGAAGAGCGATTGGAGAGGGCGCCTCTCGGCGCCATGGGCGGGATTTCGGTCACGCCCGGCCTTCAGTTTGGCAAGAGCCCGGGAACGCCCGTGCCGTCATACAATCAGTCGCCCGACAACGGCTGGCAGCACCTGGCGCCCATCGGCCGGCTCACCCACTAGAGACCCACGAGATCGTCGTCACTTTGAAACAGGTGCGTCCGCCGCCTCGTGTGCGCCGAGGTGGGCCTGGCGCAGGCTGGGGAACATGTGCGCCCATAGCCCGGTGAGGACGACGGAGCCGACACCGCCGAAGATCGCGGCGCCGATGGGACCTAGGATGCGCGCGGCGACCCCGCTCTCGAACTCGCCGAGCTCGTTGGAGGCGCTGATGAACAGGCTGGACACGGCCGACACGCGCCCGCGCATGGGATCGGGCGTCAGGATCTGCACGAGGCTCTGGCGCACGTAGACCGATACGGCGTCGGCGGCGCCCAGAATCGCCAGCATGAGCAGCGACACCCACACCCAGGTCGATAGCGCGAAGATGACGGTCGCCGTCCCGTAGGCCGCCACCGCCCACAGCATCCAGAAGCCGGCGTTGCGGTGGATCGGCCGCATGCTCAAGGCCAGCGCCATCAGCCCGCCGCCGATGGCCGGGCCCGATCGCAGCAGCCCGAAACCGTCGGCGCCGATATGCAGGATGTCGCGCGCAAAGACCGGCAGCAGCGCCGTCACGCCCCCCAGCAGCACGGCAAAGAGATCGAGCGAGATCGCCCCGAACACGACCTTGTTCGACCAGACGTAGGCGAGGCCTTCGGCGATCAGCGTGAGCCGCGCGCCCCCGGCGTGATCGGGCTTGGTGTTGGCGCGGATGAGCAGCAGTGCCGCGCCCGCGACCAGATAGAGGCCTGCGGCCGCGGCGTAGGCGAGCGGCACCGAGAACGCGCAGAGCACGCCGCCGAGCCAGGGCCCCAGCACCATCCCCGTCTGCATGCTGAGCGAGTTGAAGCCGATGGCGCGCGGCAGCACCTCGCGCGGCACCAGCATGGGACCGAGCGAGGCGCCGGCCGGCATGGTGAAGGCGCGCGCGATGCCGAAAACACCGGCGAGCGCAAAAATGACGACGAGGCTGGGGCGCGCAGACGTTGCCGTGAGAGCGAGGGCGGCCGAGCAGCAAAACTGCAGGGTGATGCAAGCGAGCAGGATCTTGCGACGGTCGTAGCGATCCGCCGTCTCGCCCGCGAGCAGCACCAGTGCAAACATGGGCAGGAACTGCACGAGCCCGATCATGCCGACCAGGAACGAGCTTTGCGCCACGGTGTGATCGAGGCGCGCAATCGAATAGACCTGCCAGCCGAGCGTGACGCTCTGCGTCAGCATGGCGACGGTGGCAAGAAAGCGGCTCGTCAGCAGCAGGCGGAAATTTGGATAGCGCAGCAGGAAGGTGCGGAAGGCGATGGGTTCGGTCCCATCTGGCAGTTCGTGGGCGTTGTGCGCGTCGGGGCGGGGCGGTCTTCATTCCGCGCTTCGGGAGCCCGCGGCAAGCCTTTGGCGCGCGCCTGCGACACCTTCGCTCGCGCGGATTAAGGATGGCTAAGGCACGAGCCCGCCCAGCAGTAGGCCGAGGCTGGTGATGAGCCCCGCCACCGGCACCCAGGCCGGCACCACGAAGGTGCCGGCCGGCGGCGCGACGCGGTCCATCTTGAGCTTGATCAGGGCCGCGTTGACGAAAACGAAGATGATGAGCGACAGCCGCGCCGTCGCCTCGGCGAGCCCTTCGATGGGGAAGAGGACGGCGAGGACCAGCGTGATCGCGACGACGAGTGCGGTGGCTTGCAGGGGCGTGCGCGTGTGCGGGTTTACGCGGCCCAGCAGCGCCGGCAGCAGGCCTTGCGCGGCCATGCCGTAGATCACGCGCGAGCCCATCACCATGAACACGATGATGCCGTTGATCGTTGCCACGATGGAGATGGCGGTGATGAGCGTGGGCGAGGCGCCGGTCGCGCGCTCGAACACCAGGCTCAAGGGCGCGGTGCTGGCGGCCAGCTCCTCTCGCGGGACGGTGACGAGCGCGACCCAGACGACCATGACGTAGAGAGCCGTGACGAGCACAAGCGTGAGGAAGATCGCCCTGGGCAGCGTGCGGGCCGGGTCCTTCACCTCCTCGGCGATGTTGGCGAGCCCCTCGAAGCCGGTGAAGGCGAAGAAGGCCAGCAGCACGGCGCTCAGGATGCCGGTCCAGGCCGTTGCGCCCTCCAAGCCCTCCCAGGCTTCGGGCAGGCGCCGGAGGATGTCGGGCTCGCCCACGGCGCCGACGACGGCGATCATGATAAGACCGGCCACCTCGATCACGGTCATGACGCCGGCGAAGGAGACGGACTCCACAATGCCCCATGCGGTGATGGCGCCCATGGCGAGCACGACGCCGACGACGATGAGGTCGAGGGGCTGATCGAGGAAGACGTGGATGTAGCCGGCGCCGCCGCGGCTGACGGTGGCCGCGGAGATGACGGCCGCCGCAACCACGAGCAAGCCGATGATTTGCGCCAGCAGATCGGACCGCAACCCGGCGCGCACGTACGTCGCCTCGCCGGCGCTCAAGGGCATGCGCGAGCCGAGCTCGGCGAACGCGGCCGCCGACGGCGCCATCACCAGCGCCGCGATTACGAACGAGAAAGGCGCGTGCATCCCGGCGCGTGCCGCAGCCGGCGCGATGAGCACGTAGATGCCGGCGCCGATGGTGACGCCCAGCCCGTAGAGCACGGCGAGCCCCAGCCCCAGCGAGCGCTTCAGGCGCGGACGGCCGGCGCCGGTCTCCCTCTCAACAATGCCCAACGCGGCCTCCCTCGCGGTCAAGCCGCGTTTCTCTTATTGTCGGCATCTACTTATCGACGGCGCTGACGCGACGTGCAACGTGAACGCCGGACTGGACGGGCCGCGCGCTTCGGGGACTATATCGCCGCAACCGAATCTGGGGACCCGTCCGATGGCCGCAGCGAGCGTATGGAGCCGCGACTACCTGGAAGCGCAGCTCGAGACGGCGCTGCTCAATCCGATCCGCGCCTTCCGGCCCAACTACCTGCCGCTGATGATGGTCTATTTCGCCTACGGCGCGCTGGGCCTCATCGCGGTAGCGGAAAGCTTCTGGATCAAGAAGTCGCTCACGCTCAGCCCCGTCCAGCTCGCAGCCCTCAGCGTGTGGCTCACGCTGCCGTGGACGGTGAAGATGGTGTT